>DATFET010000468.1:0-4688 GCA_035250835.1 Anaerolineales bacterium | reverse complement strand
GCAACCAACCTGTTACAAATATGCTGCGCTTTTCCAACCAAAACCGCCTAAAATAAGCTTAGCAAAGTCTAGCTCAAGAGATGATTGCTCAATGCAGATCATAAGGAGGTCACAACATGGCAAATCAATCCCAAAAAGCCTTTGAGAAAGCACTCAAAGAACTGAAAACCCCCAGAGGACAGCAGGCACAATTTCTAAGAATCCATGCCCAGGCCAAAGGGCAGGCAATGACCATGAAACGCTTAGCACAGGAAGTCGGCTATCGAAGTTGACGGGGAATGAACCTTCAAGTGGGCTGGATTTAGTTCAAAGCAACCCAATGCTGAAAGAAATTCCTGGTATTTGATATAAGCGGCTACCCAACTGCCATTGACGAAAGAACGTCTGTTCTAATATAATTCTCAGGATGTCTATCTGGCAACGATTGTTGTACTGGATAGGCCTGCGCCGTACTCCCAGCCCCCGTAAATACGAGCTTGCTGAAACTCTACATCTCACGCTCACAACTTTAGCCAAGCACGAGGGTCGCCCTGAACACGAACTTTTACCTGAACTTGTGGCGGCGGGTCTTACCCAATACTCCACCAATGATCGTACCTGGAAGCAATGGGAGTCTCTGACACCGCGGGAGCGGGAGGCGACTGCTTTAGTGTGCCTCGGACTGACGAATGGTCAAATGGCCTTCCGTATGGGAATAACGGAAGCGGGCGTTAAATTCCACTTGCGGAATGTATACCCGAAGTTTGAAGTAAGAAATAGAAGCCAACTTAGGCAATTGTTGGAGGGCTGGGATTTTAGCGCATGGAAAAAGTCTCTCAACGGCTCTCACTTCCTAAAGTAAACGTCAAAGTCCTATACTAGCCATTACCTAACCCCCGACCTATACTTTTTCTAGCCATTTCCCTACCCCATTCCTATCCCAAATTAATTAGCAAAACAAATAGAGTTCGTTTATTCTCGAAAATATGAATAACAACTCACATATTCTCCGGTCGCTTCAAATCATTGAAGGCGAAAGTCCTCTTTCCGCGGCACACTGGATTATGAAAATGAATGACCTGCTGAAACTGAGTAACGACCTGACCCGAAAACGCGGGCTCAGCCTGATCCTGACCCAGGATAGAGCACACAAAAGCAAAACGGATCTGATCGCCCATCTGATCATGAGCGGTCCACTTTTTGTCATCTCGGGGGACGAATGGCTTCCCGCCTTCGCCCTGCCGCGCATCATCAGGAAGCAAACTACACAGGTCAAACCAATCCTGAGCCGCCTGTACACCGCCCGGGCTTCCACCTGCTACCGTCTCCTGGACTCACTTGCCGGTATCGCTCCCAAGGGAGAACCGATCCTGGTCCTGGAGTTCCTGCACACCTTTTATGACGACGATATTCCCATGCGTACCCGTTTATTTAAACTGCGAGAATGCTGCGGGGAACTCAAACGCCTGTCTTTGTCTCGCCCTGTCATTGTCATGACCCGCGAGACGAAAACGGAAGAGTTTGAGAAATTCATGCCAGCTTTAGATTCAGTCGCCGATCGAACCATCACACTCGAATCAGAAACCCAGCAAATCACACAACCTGCATTGTTCTAGGGTATATGGGCCGTACTCTTCCCTCCGCTACACAACTCATCCTGGAAGAATTTGCGGAGCTCAAGCCGCTCTACAATGCGCTTCGGCGCGGCGACCAGCTCATCTTCGACAAGTTTTTTGATGCGATCTCCCAACACCGCGCCGCCATCGACAACGCCAGAAATTTGCTTCCCATGGAGATGATCCCCTTTGCGATCCTCCTGGAGGAGCGTAAGAGAAATAATCAGATCTTTATTGACCTCTATAGTCAAATTGAAGAGCTAGATAAAAGACTGATACGATTATTACCCCCTGAAGAAGGCTGGACGGAGGAACCGTGAAAGAATACATCGGCTGGTTATTCGATCTGTATGCCCGGAAGGATGGCATTGTTGTATGGTTGGTGGGGGAGGATAAAAAGCCGCATGCCTTTACCCAACCATTCCCCGTTACATTTTACGCGGCGGGTCCTTTTCACCGCTTGCGCCAGCTATGGGAATTCTTGAGGGACAAACCGGTCCAACTCCAACGCACTCAACGTAGAGACCTGCATGAGGGCATGAAGGATGTATTGCAGGTCGATGTACTGGACACCACTTCATTTGATAAATTATTCAGGGAAGTCAATCAGAGATTCCCTGATCTACTATATTTTGACACAGATATTCCCTTGATCCTTCGCTATTCGGCAGAGGTCGGGAACTTTCCACTTGGGTACTGCAAGGTGGAAGTGGAGCAAGGCCGGACGATCTCCAGGATCACCCCGCTCGACACGCCCTGGGAGCTGGATCCCAAACTTCCTGATTTACGGGTCCTGGAACTCCGACCAGATGAAAACCCATCCCATGCCCCGCCAAAATGTTTATCTGTGCAATTCGACCGCTTCAAGTATAGGTTACCCCTGGATAACCCACGCGAACTCCTATTTACCCTGAACGGCATCCTACGACAATATGACCCGGACGTGTTCCTGACCAGCTTCGGCGATACCTGGTTGTTCTCCCATCTTGAAAAGATTTCCAGGGATACAGGGATTCCATTCAATCCCAATCGTGATCTAAGCAAGTCCATCCTCCGCAAGCAGGATGTCAGCTTCGTGAATTATGGTCAGGCACACTACCGCAGTGAACAGGTGCATCTCTTTGGGCGCTGGCACGTGGATGACCAGAACTGCATGACCTTCGCCGATTATGGCCTCACAGGTGCCATCGAGCAGGCTCGTGTCACCGGGCTGCCGGTGCAGGAAACAGCAAGACGTTCTCCTGGCGCTGGCATCGCCGCCATGCAGACTCTAACTGCCCTGAAATGGAATATCCTGGTCCCCTACCAGCAGCAAAAGGGCGAAGTTCCCAAGACCTACAATGAGCTCGTCGCCTCAGACCGCGGCGGCCTGGTCTTCGAGCCGCTTCAAGGTATATTTCCCAATGTAGCCATCATCGACTTTATGTCCATGTATCCGTCTATCATCGTCGAATACAATATCTCTCCTGAAACAGTCGGGGTAGATGAGGAAGATGCTTTCTTTATCCCTGAAATGGGGATTAAGATCAGTTCGCATGAGGGGCTGATTCCTGCCGCGCTCCGACCCATGGTTGAAAAGCGGATCAAGATCAAGCGGATTCTGAAAATGATGGACAAGAGCGACGCTCGTTATGTACGATATGAGGCTATAAAGAATGCACTGAAATGGCTGTGTGTCGTGGCCTATGGACGGCTTGGATTTGCCAACTCCACCTTCGGACGCATCAACTCTCATGAGGTGGTATCGTTCATCGGCAGAAAAATGCTGCTCAAGGCAAAGGAGATCGCCGAGGATCATGGATTTACGGTTCTCCATGCCTATGTGGACAGCCTTTTCATTTCACGACCAGATGTCGTTACAGAAGAAGATTTGAGACCCCTCTTGGACGATGTTGAAAAGACCACCAAGCTTCCCATCGAAGTAGAGGAGGTCTACTCCTGGATGGCCTTTGTTTCATCCAGGCAGAACCCAAATATCTCGGTTGCCAATCGCTTCTTTGGCTTGAAACCTGACGGAGAGTATAAATTACGGGGTATTGCCTGTCGCCGGGAAGACATCCCCTTGTTTGTTGCTGTAATGCAGCTGCAGATACTGCAAATTCTCTCACAGGAAAAAGATCCTGTTCGCATTGCGAACTTATTCCCCGAAGTACTGAACCTGGTACAGGAGAAATTACATGCTTTGAATAGCGGGATCCTCCCGATCCAGGATCTGTTAGTCACCCAAACATTGAGTCGTGAACTCATCGAGTACCGTGTTCCCTCTCCTGTAGCGCACGCAGCAAACCAGCTACATGCCCTGGGTAGAAATGTTCGCATGGGACAAAAGATCCAATTCCTTTACACGAGAACCAAAGAAGGGGTTCACGCCTGGGATCTGCCCTGGCAGATCCAATCTTCCCATCTGGACACCATCCGATATAAGGAACTGCTTCTTCGTGCGGTTTATGAAATTCTGCAACCACTAGGCGTGAGTGAAAATGTTTTGAGAAACTGGCTGTTTAGCCAGGCCAGCTACATTCTCCCCCGCGGATTTCTACATGATCGGCTCGAAATGCCGTTGTTTGCTAACCTGAAGCATTTGCACGTAGATCTTATTTAGCCATCAAAACATTACAACCCTTAAAGCCTCGGCAGACCGCACCTCTCGATAGCTCTGAACATATCAGAGGATATTTGGCAGGAATATTTATGACATTTGTCTGCATGCAGCCCTTGACATGGCTGGATGCTCCCATGTTAATATTCGCACTGTTGATCTAGCTGAACCTTTCCAACATCCCGATAATAGCAAACCCGGCGAAAGCCGGCGACGCAAAGCCATGGGTCTACGTCCCGCCTCGCGGGAGACGACTGCCAGGCCGCCGAACGATGTTTAGTCAAAATTGCTCTGTCTGTTCTGGCGTGCCTGGTGACCCCACCGGGCACGTTTTATTTTCCGCCAACCAGCGGCTATCCGGAGCAGAGATAGCGTAAGGGAAGCGTACAGGAAGCGTGAAGGAAGGGTGAAGGAAGCGTACGGGAAACGTACAGGAACCGTGAAAGGAGCGTGAACGAAGCATACAGGAAGATAGTAACCAAACTCACCCATTT
>DATFET010000431.1:0-4677 GCA_035250835.1 Anaerolineales bacterium | reverse complement strand
ACCAAACTGATTCAAGAACAACCCGATCTATATGATCGGATCGAAGCCATGACATCCGCTCCTTCGAAGTCTAAAAAGAAGCGCAAAAGAAAAGTGGACATCAAAGTATACCGTCGTCATATCCTCAGTATTGTCCATAGTCTCGATGGCATGAGGATGTCGGAGGCGTATTGGCTTGTAGGCGGACTGGCAAATCAATTGCGCGAGGTACAAGAATCTGCCGTGAAATTCCTGGATGCAGGAGACGCCGAAACCGCGCTCGAAATCTTGCTCCTATTATTGGATGAAGCAAGTCGAGCTATTGAGTACATTGACGACTCGGACGGCGAGCTCGGCGGTTACGTGGGCGACCTGGGCACGCCGTTGGCGGAAGCCATTTTGAGCATGGAACTCAGCCAGGTTGAACGCGACAGACTGGTCCGCAGGCTGGAAAAGTTGATTGATTATGCCGGCGATTACGGAATGGAAGGCAACCTGGACATCGCGGTTCAAGCCGCGAAGTATGGCTGGGACGAAATACCCAAAGAGATGGCGTCCCCTCGAGGGATTGGATCAAAAGTCTACGAAGATGACGAGCCGGATGATTGGGATGAGGATGAAGACGGGGACGAGGAAGATGAATTTGAGTTTCGTATATGGGGTTTGCCCTCCACGCCTGGTTTCGATGACATCACCGAAGCCAGGTTGAATGTACTGGAACGGCAAGGTCGCACCGAAGAGTATCTTGCCCTCTGCAAGAAGGAAGAGCGCCATCTGCGGTATGCCCTTAAGTTGTGCGATCTCAAGCAGACGGTGGAGGCTGTTAAGTATGCTAAAAAGCATCTGACTACGGCCGAGGAGTCCCTGCTAGTCGCCCGCCGATTACGAGAGTCGCGCCTGGTAACTGAGTCCATTGAGATCGGTGAGCATGGACTGAAGCTGAAGGGGTCAAAGGCAGGTCTGGGCGAATGGCTGGGTCCCGTGGAAGAGGCGCAGGGACGAACGAAACAGGCGTTAAGGGCCTGGCTGGCCGCATTTGGTGAGGATCCATCGCTGGAGACCTATAAAACGATCAAGCGCCTGGCAGGATCTGGCTGGGAACGTTTGCGCCCGGAGGTAATGACCAAACTTCGCAAATCTTATGATAAGGGGGTTTTGGCTGAAGTATATTTGTTGGAAGAGGAATGGGATGAGGCTATTAAAGTAGCGGAGGGCAGAGATGTCTGGTACACGGTCGTCGAAACGGTGGCTGATGGCGTGATGCAACACCGCCCCGAATGGGTCGTCAAAATCAGTTTGAAGCACGCGGATCGTTTGATGTCCGAGGCAAAAAGCAAGAATTATCCAATTGCGGCTGCCTGGCTCGCACGGGCGAAACAAGCCTATAAGCTGCTGGGGAAAACAGACGAATGGAAGAAATATTTGGGGAAGATCAAAGAGGAATACAAGCGAAGGCCCGCGTTGCAAAGCCAGCTTGCCCGACTCTAGATAAATCTCGGATGCTTTATGCGGATGGCAGGCTAGACTACCGGATGTCCCACGCATGTCACCTCGGGCGGCGAAACATCCAGATCATGTCTCCAACGAAATGAGCAGATTGAGTCTATTCAATGGTCTACCTGTATGTTGGCATTGCGCAGAGATTGGGCAACAAGCACGCCATGTTCAAATACGCTAGGAGCGAACCAATCCAAATCTACTGAAACGCAATGACCTAAATAGATGGCTAACGCCGTTCCTCTGGTGATCCGAGACCAGTTGTTTGAAAAGGAAACGGTCAAGTCTCTGTACAAAAAGATCGAAGACTTTCAGAAGAAGAAAACCAGGAAATAGGCAGGTGCCAGAAAGCTCCATGTCTTGATTTCGGACTAAGGAAATCAATCAGATTTTGTGCAAAAGATTGACGACGATTTCCGGTTTTGTTATACTCACTTTTGTCAATGACGGGTCTTCGGGTTATTTTGAACTGTAAATCCGAAAACCATGTAAAAAAACGAGTTTTTCGCAAATTTCAGCGGTAACAGGGTTTGGACTGATAACCCGAAGGTCGCAGGTTCAAGTCCTGTCTCCGCTAAGTTTACGAACCATAGCCCTAAAGGCTATGGTTTTTGTTTGATATTGGGGTTACCGATCGATCATGAAATTCAGCTTGCATGATAAGGCTCAGCGCTTGATGTAGGCTGCGATGACGCAGTTCAGTTTGTCCGCACGCGAAGCGTTAAGCTCATAGATACCATTACCGATTTGCCGGGATGTGAAGAGATTGGGTCCTTGCAATTGGCAGAGGCGCTGCACCTTCGGTCGACCGAAATTGATGTTGAGCCAGGTATTCATTCATCTGATCCGAGAAAAATAAGGGGAGAGCACCAATCACTTAGCGATAGGGGTACCTATGCCGACCCTCGCGATAAGGAAAGGTGTGCACCCGTCGATTCCGGTGAGCAGGGTATCGATCTGCCGTATGCTACTTCTCCCATCATCACAAAATTGACTTTTTTACCAAAAGGCTTATACTACTATATAAGCTCCGATTTGTCTTCATGATTTTTATAAGTAATGATGGGGATTAGCTTGTTTGAAGCGAGCCAGTACACCTTTTATCGGTAGTGTGACATTTTTGCTTTACGCTGTAAGAATGCGGAAAGCACCTGATCCAGGCTGTTATCTTGAGGCCAGAAAACAGAAATGCGCACAACTGAACCCCAACCAAGCCAATTGAGTGTATCCCAACCGATTCCAACCCAAAATTCCCCCCTTGCATATGGATTGGGGTCATTTGGACTGGAATCTCTCTACATCGTGTTTGCGGGTTTCTATATGTTTTACTACATCGATGAGCTCGGGCTTGCCGTCGCGATGGCGGCGATCATCAATGTCATCTATGGTATCTGGGATGCGATCGACGATCCACTGGTGGGGTTTCTCTCGGATAATACCCGTACTCGTTGGGGCAGGCGAAGGCCATGGCTCTTAACTGGACTGCCCTTCTACGTGGGTATCCTGGTATTGGTTTACGCGGTGCCCAGACCTTTTCTCCAAGGAAATGCATTATTTTGGTATGCATTGGTGGTATTTCTCCTGTTTGAAGCAGCGCGTACGATTATGTCGGTTAACTACGCAGCACTATTTCCGGAGCTCTTCCAGGGCCTCCGGGAACGGGCGCGCGCAAGTTCATACTACGGGGGTCTTGCCACGCTTGGCGAGCTTGTAGGGTTCACGATCCCACCATTCATTTATGCTACGTTGGGTTTTGTTCCAATGGCAATTGGCTTTGCCGGGGTCGCAGGGCTCGCCATCTTCCTTGGGGTAATCCGAAATACAGAAGACCCAAAAGCTATGAACGCGCCTCCGTTGGGTCTGAAAGATGCTTTCGGGGAGGTGCTAAAAGACCGTCCCTTTCTGTTGTTCACCATTGCGGTGACATTTCTCGTGTTTACAACCGGAGTGTATACCCTGGCGACCCCATTTTGGGTCAAGTACACTCTCCGGGCAAGCCCGCAGGTTACTTCACTTATTTTCGCTATTGTGTTTGTCACAGCTATTTTGTCAGTCCCTATTTGGGGCAGATTTGTACGTATTCTAGGAATCAAACGAACGTGGTTGAGAACTGTTGCTGTGATGAGTGCATCAGCGATGATTATAGGATTAGCGTCCAACTTAGTTTTAGGAGCGATTGGCGCTGCATTCGCCGGGGCAAGCCTGGGAGGGATCAAAGTCTGCCGTGAAATCATCATGGCCGATTTTGTCGATCGAGACCTGGAACGCACGGGTCACCGGCGAGAGGGAATCTATTACAGTCTTTTGCGAGTGATCGGAAAGCTCTCAAAGATCCTGGAGTCGCTGGCTTTAGTGCTTTTGGGCCTGCTTTTTGGATACGTCAGCGGTGAAAACCCTGGTTCGCAGCCAGAAAACGCATTCCGTTTTTTGATGAGCGTATTTCCGCTTGTTTTTACCATCATCGCCTGGCTGATTGCCAGCAGGCTCCCGTTTGAAAACAAACAATTATCGCTGCCCTGACGATCAGCGCAAACAGGAATACCACGGCAGGCAATTTGGGGAATATGGGTTATTGAAAATTATAGGAAAATGCAGTTTAATCCAGGCATCTGGACGCAACATACGTTGCGCTCCTGGTTTGCAAAACTTCTCAAGCTGTTCTCGCAAAATGAGAACGATCTACCTTTGGAGACATCTGAATGCCTGATACCTTGTTGTTGACCAAAGTCCGCTTGCCGATATTGCGGAACATAGTTGTCCCCAGAGAAAAGGTTCTCAAGCAACTGAGCGAAGGAGTTCAGGATCATCATTTGCTCACTCTGGTTTCCGCGCCGGCGGGATATGGAAAAACGACGACGATCCGCATGTGGGTGGAGAAGGCGGATTATCCTGTTGCGTGGGTGTCACTGGAAAAATCCGATAACGACCTCAAACAGTTTATCACGTACGTTCTGACCGCCTTGCAGCAGGCAGAGGATGACCTCGGACAGACAGCTTTGGAAGTTGTTGAGAATGTGCAGGAGATCAATCTTCAACAAATCCTTGGATTGCTGGTCAACGATCTGTGTGGACTGGATCAGCCGGTCATTCTGGTTTTGGAAGATTATCACCTGATCGAGAACGAGAAGATAGATCAGTTTGTGGAGCTGCTCCTTAATCAAACTGTCACCAAGCTGCACCTGGTCATCACAACACGGGAGG
>DATFET010000423.1:0-4526 GCA_035250835.1 Anaerolineales bacterium | reverse complement strand
TATGCTCGAAGTAGCTGGTGATCGGCGTCTCGATCTCGAAATGCTTGAGCAGTTTTCCGCTGTGACGCGTGTCCTCCGCCGCGATCAAAACTGCTTCACGCAGAATCCGTACCGCGCGCAGCGACATATCTTCGAGGTTGCCAATGGGGGTTGCGACCAGATAAAGTGTTCCCATGGAACGATTCTATCATCCCGTACTTGAAATCCAAACCTGATTTGCTTGCGTACTTATTGATGTAAGGTTTTCATAAATTCCAAACAGATAGAGGAGACGATATATGAAAAAGTTTACGCTTGTTACCCTGTCCGTGATGTTGTTTCTGAGTGTGTTTTTTGGAGGTTCCGTATCCACCGCAATCGCAAAAGGACCAAAGGTTCTGAAATTCAATTCGATGGTAGGAGTTCCGGCGGGTCTGACCGGAGCACAGAGTCAAGGTCCACTGCGCGGGATAAATGGTGGAGGTATACCCTGGACAATCGGCGAGGCTTCTGGTGAGCTACGGGCGAATGGCCACCTAGAAATTTCCGTTCAGGGGCTGGTTTTGGCAGCAGGAGCAAATACGGGTTCGAACCCCAGTGCAACCTTCCGAGGGCTGGTAAGCTGTGTAACTGCGGATGGTACCTTTCAGAACATCCTGACAGACCCATTCCCCGCAACGACCGGACCCGCATCTGCTGGTGGTGGAAATGCCGAGATCGTAGCGGATATCACCCTGCCCCAGCCCTGCATCGCACCGATCATATTTGTGACCAGCGCCGGCGGCTCCTGGTTTGCTGCAACTGGCTTCTAAGCGGAACATAGTTGATACGAAAAAGCGAGTGGAGATCTCCACTCGCTTTTTCGTATCGTTCGCATGATTGTGAGTATAATAATTTTGTCCTATCTTGAAAGAAAGCCGGCTCTCTGGGAATTCCCGTGATGAATACCCAGATTTGGGGGTGTGAACGTGTCCCTGCGGCGCACGCTCGCACCCCCAAATCTGGTTTCTTTCATTGCGTCTTCGCGCACATCGTCCCGATGCTCTTCGGGAGCGAACGGCGGCAAAGGCTGGAGAACCAGAAAGCCTTGCGCTGAGTTTCTCATCTGATACATTAGAATTGTGGAGAATCCATGATCGTCGTTTCGGATCTGATCGGCACGGTGACCACCGGCTCGCCGGTGATCGGTCTGGTGGACTGGGTAAGATATAACCAGAGTAAATCACAGGCGCAGTTATACACAGCGTCCATTCTGCCCAGCTATCTATTTGCCAAACTCGGCCTGATCGACTGGCAGAAATGGGCACAGGGTTTGATGATCTCCAGCCTGAAACTGGTCAGGGATGCAACGCCGGCAAAGATGGAAACGATTGGGAACTGGGTGGTGGAAAATAATCTTTGGAAAAAACGCCGCGCAGATACGATCGCCCGTCTTTCTGATCATATAGCACAGGGCGCACAGGTCTACATTGCAAGCAGTGCTATTGAGCCATATGTTGAACCTTTTGCGAAACGCATCGGAGCGCAGACCATCGGTTCACCCGTTGAATATGTGAACGGTCATGTGCGTGTGGCAGGCGGCCTGGTGGCACAGGAACGCAAGATCGAGCAGGTACTGACCCGCCTGCGTGTCGAGCGTGTCGATATTGCCTACGGCGACACGGAACAGGACATCCCCATGCTGGAACATGCCGATCATCCCGTGGCAGTCTATCCAGATGAAAAGTTGAAAGCCGTCGCGCTCGAGCATGGCTGGGAAATCCTGGGTTCACGGAAAAAGTAATAATTTATGGATGAAGATACGATTTGGGAAATCCGCGCTTTTGTCTATCAGCGCTTTGGGGAAACGACCCGGCCTCCGCATGTGGATGAGACGGCTGAGCGCTTCGCTCTGACTCACGAGCAGGCTGCCGCGGCCTACGAGACGCTTCACCCGCGTCACGCGTTCCTTCTTATGCCGGGGTCACACAACATCCTGATGGCGAATCCGTTTTCGGCGCTGGAAACTCCGTTCAGGGTCCACGCACAGGGCAGGACATATTTCGCCAACTGCGCCTGGGACTCGCTCGGGATCCCGGCTGCGCTCCACATCGACGCGCAGATCGAGGCTGCCTGCTCCTGGAGCGGGGTACCGATTCAGCTGAGCGTGACCACCGGACAGGTCCGGGTAGCGGACGCGCTGGTGCATTTCCTCATCCCATTCCGGAACTGGTATGACGACCTGACATTTACCTGAGCGAACATGCTCTTCTTCCGGTCGGAAGAGGAACTGCAGAAATGGCTTGACTCCAGCCAGGCAGAACGCGGCGAGCTATTTTCCATCCCGCAGTTGTGGGAATTCTCTCAGTGCTGGTATCGGGATCGTATGTCCCCTGAGTATCACGGCAGGATGATGGAACAGGTGCAGGAAATTTTTCAGGAATTCGGACTGACTGCGCGGTTTTGGCAGGTCGGCTGACGAAACGGCTTTGCGAAGTCGATTGAGAAAGCTGTAGTCTGTAGAGAATTCAATCTTGAATTGGCAGTCTTTTTTCTTATAATTAGATTAAGCTCATCCAATATCAGAGCTTATCCCTTGGGGAAGAAAAGAGTCTATCAAAGAGTGACATGGAGTATCCGGTATGGAAGATAGAATGACTGAACAGCTTGTTTCTGAATTCGCAAAAGATCTGCTTGGTGAGCTGGCGCCCCAGGAAAAAGCTTTGTTCAAACCCATGAGCGAAGCTTACTTCAGGGATCCCGGGAAAGTTCTTGCTGCACAACAGGGAAAGGATGAACTGCTGGGCTTTGGGGCGGCAGAGGCGGCCACATTGATAACACCCATTGTGCTGGCCGTGAGCACAGAAGTGGTCCATTTCCTCTTCCAGGAAGCCCGGAAAGCAATACAAAGTGAAAGCAGCAGCCTGATCAACGAAACGGTCAAGTCCTGGTTCAGCAAGCTTCAGCCAAAAGAGAAGGAAGAAAGTCCACCCCCTCTCACACAGGAACAACTCGAACAGGTCCGCGAGATCGCCATAAAGAAAGCGCGGCAGCTCAAGCTTTCTGAAAAAAATACAAAACTGCTTGCCGATGCCATCGTTGGAGGCCTTGCCGCATAACAGGAAGGGATACGTGAGCACAGTCCAGGCTCGTCTCAATCCATTTTTATTCTCCCCCGATACGAACTTCCGTTTTATTCTGTTAATCGTTTCCGTATTGGGAGCCAGCCTTTTTGGATACTACAACCTGTACAACCAATTCCAGCGGGAGGAGCTTAGATCCGGCTTGCTCGCCTGTCTTGCTGCAGCCGAGGCTGCCTTCCCAACCCTTGAGCTGGATCCCGCCTCTCCTGAGTATACAGACCGGGTTTTCCTGAATAATCAATTTAACAACGAGTGTAATGAACCCATGGAACAATTCCAGGCCCGCTGGATTCTGCGATGGCTGGGTCTGTTTTTGCTCGTGGCAGGAATCCTCTACTGGCTGATGCCGATCCTTAGAATACGGCGGGATCTATTAAGGGTATTCTCCGAGGAAGATGACCCTGAGATTATGACCTGCCTGCATGAACTAACCCGGGAGATCGGGTTGTCGAAGATCCCGGTTTTTCTGCTGCGTGCTCTGAACCCGTCCCGCAGTGGCCTGGCTTTTGGCCGCCTGGGGCAATATTTCATCGTTCTCAACGGCGGGCTGATCACCCTCTACTACCAGGATCAAAACAGATTCAGGACGATCGTCCTGCATGAGCTCGCTCACCTGCGAAACTACGATGTGGATAAGACTTATTTTTCGGTGGCGGTTGTTATCTCATTTTTACTGGTGACACTCATTCCGTTATCAGCAGGGAATATTATCGGTCTGATCAGTAATTTCCGGGGGAATATAACATTTATCCTCTGGCAGATCCTCAGTGCGGCAATATTTCTGCCAGTGATTTATATCGCCCTGGCCTCCATCCTGCGCTCCCGTGAAATCTATGCAGATGCCCGTGTCCTTGCCCATGAGAGCTATCACGAAACATTAAAGAATGAACTGGCATCGCTGGCTGCTTCACCCCATTCGCTTTTGAATACATTTTTTGGTCTGCACCCCAAGCCTGCCTGGCGGCTCAAAGTTTTGGATGAGTCTGACCTCCTTCTCGGGTTGAGCGGCTGGGACGCTCTGCTTGCCGGCTTTATCTCGAGCTTTGCATTGCGTGAACTGGACTTTTTCCTTTCCATCCTGATACCTGCGCGGTACGAAAATTATTCCTTTCCTGGAGCAAGTTTGTTTTTTATTCCCTTTGTCGCCTCTGTCGTCGGGGTGGGAGTCTGGCAAAAAGTGTTCGTCGGCCAGGTTCGCAGCCGAAAGCTGTCTGGATATGGGCGATACGGTCTCAGCCTGGGAGCGGGTTTGGTGCTGGGCATATCCTTTTCTTTTTCTGCCTTTATTGAGAACTCTCTTGCTTTTTCCTATTCATCCCCGGGACTGGCAGTCCTATTCAACGTCTTTCTCGGCATGGTTCTTCTGGCAAGTTTGTTTTTGTTATTCCGCTGGGTCGCCCTGGGAGCGGATGTATGGCTGGAAAC
>DATFET010000417.1:0-7605 GCA_035250835.1 Anaerolineales bacterium | reverse complement strand
TGTGATGGTCCACTGCCATTTGGACATACAGCTGACGAATCTCCGAGTCGGCGATGGCGGCCGAGGCGTATCTGGCAGCTTCTCCCATCCGCTGGCGGTGATCCTTCTGGGCCTGGCTCCACTTGATCCCCTTCATATGGGGTGTCCCATATACGGACACTTTGCCGTTGTGGGAGCGGCGGAAGACCAGTCTGCCCATCTTCCCGCTAAACCAATCGACGATCGGATGAAACTTTGCTTTTGCCATGTCCTTGTGCTCGCTTTCGTAATGATGAAGTTCGTTCCCAGTCCGCCAAGCCTCAGGAGACGCACAGGGATGGTTCGGCGATGGTTCGGGAATCCTGTACTTGTCCTGTACTGACGTTGTACTTATCCTGTACTGTGCTGGCTGTTTTCGGGTTGATTTTCAAGAGGTTCTCAAAATTCTTTTCAACGTGCCGTTTCCCCACAGTGGTCGGCTGCTTCGGAAATTCTTCCCGCCCAGTGTAGCAGAGGATGGCGGGTGAGAAGTTTACAGGTAATTAACAGGAAAGCGGTAGGCGGTAATACAGATGATTGCCACTTTTTGGGTAAAGAGCCTAACCATCAAGAGATGTCATAATTATCTTGTGACATCTAACACTATAGCCCCGCGTATTTTACTTATAGAATAATAAATGTAACAAAAGTCAATAATCCTCCAAAGGATGGAATCCATATGAAACTCAATCGGCTCATCAGCCAACTTATGCAGTTGGTCTTTGTACTATCTCTGCTCGCCCTGAATTTTTCGCCCGTATCCGCATCCACTTTGCAAATAACCAGCCTTTCGGCTAACACGTTGGCGCGGAGTGGGCGCTTGCGCATTTTCGGCAGCGGGTTTGGCACCGATGGCCAGGTGCTGATCGACGGTCAGCCTTCGCCCATTGCCGACTGGGCCGATACCCTGATTGTGGCCTACATTCCAGAGACAGCCCGACTCGGCGCAGTGACGGTACAGGCCATAACTCCCGCGGGGAACAGCAATATGGTCAGCCTGACCGTTACTACTCGTCAGAGCAATGGTCGCGTAAAATGGCGATTCCAACACAGTGGCATGTACACAGTGGTTCGGCCAGCCGTAGGGCCCGATGGTACCGTGTACGTTGTCGATGTAGGTAACCACCTGTATGCATTGAGCCCGGACGGCGCGCTGAAGTGGATCGTGCGCGGCGCCGGCGAGAAAGGACTTGCTGTTGGCACAGATGGGGCGATCTACACTGGTTCCGAGTCGAACATCATGGCATTCAATCCCAATGGGACACTTAAGTGGAGCTTTGAGCAGAACCCAAGGGCGATGATTTTGTTAGGGCCTAATGTTGGACCAGACGGGAATATCTATGCAGTCTCGACGGAAGGTATTGGCATCTTTTCGCTGACGCCATCCGGTGTGCTCCGTTGGACACAACCCGAAACTTATGATCGGCGAATCGTTGACTATCAGGAAGTGGTCTTCGGCCCGAACGCTGCCAATCAGCAGATGTACTTCCTGGCCAACAACCACCTCAAAGGTCTGCGCCTGGATGGCAACCTGGTCTTTACGATTCCGTCAACTGGCAATCAGCCAGCCATCGGCCCGGATGGTACCGTCTACACCACTTATACCGCCCTGGGGGCTTACACACCTACTGGCAGCACAAAATGGTCGTTCACAGGCGCCGTCAACAATGCTGCCACTGCGCCGGATGTAGGTCCGGATGGAGTGGTGTATTTTGTCCATAATCTGAGCACATTGTATGCGGTCAACCCGAATGGTTCCCAGCGCTGGAGCGTCGTCACCTCCGAGATCATGGAAGACCCCATCGTAAGCCCGCTGAATTCCATGGTTGCCATGGGAGGCATCCCGACCTATGGCATGTCCGGTTTCTTCAAGGCGGTCAGCACAACCACACACAACGAGTTGTGGAGGGTGACCCTGGCCCCGGAGAACGGCGGCAACCTTGTGCCAGACAGCCGGCCATGCTTCACATCGGACGGGCAGACGCTCTATATCACCGCCCAGATCCTGGGTGGCGATCAGAGCAATCTGTACGGGTACATTTACGCGATTGACGCTGCGGGTGGCACCCCACCAACCCCTGGTCCAACCAACACTCCAGTCGTCAACACACCTGGTTCCCCTAAACCAACCAATACACCGATCGTCAACACACCTGTTCCCGTCACGCCGACCCATACATCGATCGTCAATACACCTGTTCCTCTCACACCAACGAGTACGCCCGGAGCTGGCACTATCACCGGTTTCCTCTCATCCTCAGCAAATACCGCGCAGACATCCAATGCGGGTGATAACAACGGTTATCAGACTAATCCCGCGAATGCTTACGCCAATGACTCGTCGGTCACAACCGATATTGATAGCGGCACGAACAAAAGCGTATCCTGTACGGATATCGGTAAGGATAAGCACCACTACTACAACTACAACCTTAACCTACCTGCCACAGCTGTGATCCAGGGTATTCAAGTACGCCTCGATGCGCGCGCTGACACAACGAGCGGATCTCCGAAGATCTGTGTGCAGCTTTCGTGGGATGGCGGCATCACCTGGACAACAGCCAGATCCACCACAACTCTGAGCACAAGCGAAGCAACTTACATCCTTGGCAGCCCATCGGACACGTGGGGCCGCACATGGAACTCCAGTCACTTCAACAACGCCAACTTCCGCCTGCGAGTCATTGATGTATCAGGCAACCCAAGTCTCGATTTCTTTCTCGATTACGTGGCGGTCAATGTCGCTTACCAACCATAAATCATAGGCTCTGCGGCTCGGACCCACGCGCACGTTTGTGGTGCGGTCCGAGCCGTATCCTTAGATGAAAAGGATAAGGGTGACTGTCACTCGCTCTGCGAAAGTGACAGTCACCTCTTTTATAGGGAGGAAACGGGCGGTGAAGAGCGCGCTGGCACGGGTGCTATAATCTTTTCAGCGAAATTATATGAAAAACATTATTCAACTGCCGCCGTATCGAGACCAACAGGCTTTATGAAAACGAAAATCTCCTTGAACGTGATAGTCTCGGTACGCCCTCCACGCTTGCACTGAGCTTGCCGTCTCGCACCGACGTGCTCGCGGCACGAACGGTGTCGAAGTGAGCATTCGGGGCTACTCGACCATCGGAGTTTGGTTGAAATTGAAAGCTAAACATTACCTGATGATGCGGAACACTGTAAAGAAATGGGGATTATGAAAGAGAAAATTATCGAATTGTAGATGGCGGCTTTACGGATTGGACGCAGCAATTGTTGAGCAATCGCAAGGAACGGCTGTTGATCAGTGGAATGGGGAGTGAGAGATTTGTATCCCTTTTTGGATGATAGCAATGTTGCCCAGGCAAAGTGACAGCAAACACATAGAACAACGCTTCTTTACCAATTCCCACAAAGTTTCCAATATTAGCCCAACCTGTCCTGAGCCGGCACCGCCGTGTTGAAGGATGCGGAGGGTTGCTTGTAGGAAGAACCATGGAATGCCGACTCTTATGATCGAGCTTTACAGGTATAATGGCAATCATGGAACGTGAAATGACCACCTTGGCGCAACAATGAAAGGAGAGAAGACATGAATGAAGATCATGTACTAGAGTTGCCCAAACCTGGTCCAGCAGACCGTGAGAAAGTGCTGAGATTGATCGGGAAGGTAATCATAGATGGGGATGATCGGTTTACCCAGGAAGAAATTGAAATTGCCCGTGAGATTGTCGATCTTGACTGGCCGGTGAACGTAGCTGACTTTTTAGCTGTCATTGCAGGTCACATGCGTCCAGGCGAACCGCAGGATCTTGCTTTTGCTGCGTTAGTTTATCAACCTCAAGAAGGTGAGCCATGAGCTATTCACATGCTGTTCCCCACTCCCATTCGGGTGGTGGTGGCTTCAGCCATTTCCTTCTGCTTCTGGTGCTCCTGGCGATTGTCGGGAGCACTTTGGTTGTAATGTCGAGCCATGCTGCAAAGCGTCATGGCGAAGAGTTTGTAAAAGCTGTGTCCTCTCAATGCAATGAGAGCAACTATCAGCATCATTTCTATCGTGAAAGCGATGATCGCCATGCTTATTTGTGTTTTCTGGAAGAGTATGGCTTTGTATTCACAATCAAAAACTTTGATCCTGCACAAATCGAAAAGTGGAAAAGTGATCTTGTAACCGCGTTTGATCGCAAAGGGGCTAAGACTTTCCAGGATGCGATTGATTACATCACTTGTACCAGGAATGGTATTCCGGTTCAGCCCTGCGGTGTGCGTGGCGGTCCATTCATGCAGGTCCCCTAATACCTTTACTGTATATCTCTTGAGTTGATGGACTTGACAATCACCAGCAGGTAACCAACGACAATCTTTATGCTATCATAAGCGGTTGAAATCCGATATTAGCCCTCCCTGTTCTCAGCTGGTGTAGTCCTGCCGAAGAATAGAGGATTTTCTTGGTTTTAGAGGCGGAAACGTAAGATCGTGCTAATCAGCAGAAACTGGAAATGAGACCTGCGGTCATTATTTGCCTCGGTCAACCCTTGCAGGGTGCTCCGCAAGACCTTCGGCAAACAAGACACTCCCGATTTTCTTATGAGGCAGTAAATCAACAGTACGTACTATAATTGATCTGTGGTTGCGTCTGCGTCAATTCCCGTCACGAAACTTTATTTCCCCACCTCCGCCTACCTTTAGTCCAGGATCTCTATATAATCCAAATTAATGGTTTCTCCGCTTTGATGGATGATCCGTACAAAATGATCGCCGGGAGGCAGTTGAGGGGAACGCCAGACGAGGTCGAAGGCCTGCTCATGGAAGCTATAGGGCTGATCGTCAATGAGTACCGTCACCGTCCCGAAATTCCTGCCGCGCTGATAGCCCAAACGGAATCCATCCCCTGTAAAGCGGAAGGATGCTTGATTCCCATTGCCAGTTGAGGCATGCAGGGTGCCTTTGTAGGCGTTCTCCGTCCCTGGATTTTTCAACGCAGTCCAGTTCTTATCGTAAGCAATATTGGGATTCGTATCGTCATATTTTCCGGCCCGGAGCGGCTGAATTCGGCCTGGTGTGAGCGTAGCAGAAGGAGTCGGTATAATTTCTGTAGAGGTGCTGGTTGAAGAAGGTGTATCCGTAAGGGGTGCGGGGTAGGATTCGGGACCCGTCTCAGTGGGGAGAGGCTCTTCCTGGGTGCGAGCCGCCGCGGGAGAAGGAGTCGGCAGCCTCGTCTCGAGCGAGATAAGGCTGGGTGGAGTCACCGTCGGAGGGATGGATGACCTGCCGAGAACGCTTGTCAAAAGGATCCACCCAATTCCAAGAATCGAAAGGACGCCAATGGCAATCGGAATCAGAAGTGCACGGTCGAACGAGGGGCGAGGCTGCATACCTGACAAAGTCCTGCTGCGATTGTACCCGCATTCGTTTCATAGGCGCCACCCACCGGGCCAGATGTCACTCCCCTGGCTATGGTTTTCTCAAGAAAGCTTGACAAAACTCTTTGTTTGTACACGGAACACACGGACTACACGGTTTCTTCCGTAAAAGACGGAAAGAGCTCCTCCGATCCGTGAAATCCGTGTACCAGAGACCGTAGCTCCGGTTCTTGAGAAGGCCATGCTCCCTTGGCTTTGGAAGGTTGTATTTCAATTTGCCGACGCGTATAATCACCGCCATCCAGGTGATGTGTCTCTACTTTCCTTCAGTCATGATGCAAAGGAGATTTAAATGAGTCCCAAAAGTAAACACCAGGAGGAACACGAGCAGATCCTGCGCGAGATGGCAGATCTCTTTGAGCCGCTGTTTACCAGCAGCCCAGTCGGCGTCTATTTGTATGTCGATGATGTCAATAAAGTCTGCCATGAACGGATGGCAGGACTGCATGGAATGACCGTCGAGGAGTGGCAGAATACACCGACATTCCTGAATGACTTTATCGCTGAAGAAGACCGGGAAATGTATGCAGGAAATTACCGTCATCATGTGGCTGGCTTGAGACATCCGATCACATTCCGCTTTCGCGGTCTGCGCAAAGACGGCTCGACCTTTGCAGCCGAGACCGATATGATCCCCCTCTGCTGGCGTGGTCATCCTGTTGCATACCACTTTGTGCGCGAGATTTCCTGACCGATTTTGAAAGCCCTGCCCTGTCAGTTTTTCTGGCGGGGCTTTTTTATTTTAAGTGAGCAAGTTACTCTGCCCAAAATTTTCATTCGGGGTGATAGACTCACGAATGGAATGCCAGCAAAATTCCTTCGCACCTCCGACCTTGCGCGTGCCGTCGGGATTCATCCGAACACTGTCCGCCGGTATGCAGACTGGGGGCTGATTCCGCCCGTCGAGCGCAGTCCGAGTGGATACCGTCTCTTCACCCAGCGCCACCTCGACTGCCTGCGGCTGGCGCGCACGATCTACGCCGCTCAGTACCCGGGCAGAGGCTTCCGCGCTTTAGGGAATAAGATCATCCAGCATGCTGTCAAAGACGACTGGGCTGCAGCGCTGGACCAGGCCCACGAGCTTTTGGCTGCCGTCAGTGTGGAGTTAGGTCATGCGAATCAAGCTGCAAACCTGCTCGAACATTGGGCACATAATATGATGGACTCCAGCGTAGATGAGGAGTCTCTCGGGATTGGGGAGGTTTCGAAATTACTGGGTGTCAGCCTGGATGTCATCCGCAACTGGGAACGCAACGGACTCATCCGCGTGCCGCGTAATTCGTACAATCATTATCGGCTGTTCGGCAGGAAGGAAATTGAACGCATGCGGATCATCCGTATATTGAGCCTTGCCGGCTACAGTCACATGGCGATGCTGCGCATGTTCATCGAATTGGATAAGGGGAACACCCGCGACTTGAAAAAAATCCTTGACACTCCACGCCCGGATGAGGATATCTACACTGCTGCCGATCGCTGGCTCACCACCCTGCATGAGCAGGAAAAACTGGCGCAGCGGGTGATCCAACTGATCGAAGAGACGATTGCAGTCAAGGACAGCTAAGTTCAGAAGATTTCTTCACAAGTTCATGCGACAAGGTGTATCATGGAATCGCGTTCATAGTACTCGGAGGAGAACATGAGTGATACGGTTCAAACATGGCATTACGGTGTGATGGCTCGCTATTGGGCAGAAAACAATACAACCGGGCCCGAAATAGCATACTTTCAACAGCAGATCGAGAAATACGGGCAACCGGCGTTGGACGCTGGCTGTGGGACAGGCCGCCTGCTGATCCCCTTCTTACGCGCAGACCTGGATGTGGATGGCGTTGATGTTTCTGGCGATATGCTGGCTTACTGTCAGCAGACCGCGGAGCGTGAGGGATTGTCGCCGCGACTATACCGGCAGGCGCTGCATGAACTCAGCTTGCCACGCCAATATCAAAGCATCGTGGCCTGTGGCGTCTTCGGCATCGGTGTCAGCCGCAAGCAGGACTTTGTGGCCTTACAGCGATTCCATCAACAATTATTACCCGGCGGTATATTAATGCTCGAAATTTATCTTCCCTATGGAGATGAGAAGGTATGGCCTTTGTGGCGGAGGGAGGCGCGTGCAAATTTGCCCGAACCCTGGCCCGAGCATGTTGGTAAGGCTCCAGAGGATGACCGCGAATATGACCTTTAC
>DATFET010000401.1:0-5426 GCA_035250835.1 Anaerolineales bacterium | reverse complement strand
GTCCTCCAGGTATGCAACTGCGTATTACGAGCTGCGCAACCGCAAGGGCTTGACGATGGTGGATGCAGTCAAGAGGATCCGTGAGCCGAACATCCTCGGACCGATGATGGTGAAGATGTGCGATGCAGACGCGTTCGTATCCGGGCTGACCTTCGATTACCCTGAAGTGATCCGGCCTGCCCTGCAGATCCACCATACGGGGCAGGGAGCCAGGCGGGCGGCAGGTGTTTACATCATGATCGTCGAAGACCGTGTGTATCTATTCACGGACGCCACGGTCAATATCGAGCCGACAGCCGAGGATCTCTCGGACATCGCCTGCCTGGCAGCGGATTTTGCCAGGCGATTGGAAATCGAGCCGCGCGTCGCCTTCCTGTCCTTCTCGAACTTCGGCTCCACCCCGCATCCTCTCTCGGACAAGGTCCGCCGCGCGGTCGAGCTGACGAAATCCCGTCGCCCGGACATCCCCGTCGACGGCGAGATGCAAGCCGATACAGCCGTTGTTGTGGATATTATGGAAAGCCGTTATCCGTTCAGCACGGTCAAGGACGCGAACGTCCTGGTCTTCCCGT
Source organism: Anaerolineales bacterium (assembly GCA_035250835.1). GTDB lineage: Bacteria > Chloroflexota > Anaerolineae > Anaerolineales > Villigracilaceae > Defluviilinea. The sequence continues at coordinate 4,854 of DATFET010000401.1, read as the reverse complement.
CGCTTGAGTCGGCGAATATTGCTTATAAACTGCTGGCCCGCCTGGGCAAGGCAAAAGCGATCGGTCCCATCCTGCTGGGGATGGGCGCCCCGGTCCATGTTCTGCAGACCGGCGACGATGTCAACGCCATCGTGCAGATCGCCTCTGTCGCAGTGATGGATGCCATGGGCCGCGAAGAGTCGAAGTAGTCAGGCAATTCAGGAAATCGAATGCGGACGCAGCTGCGTCCGCATTTTGTTTCTGGCTATCGGTCTCAGCGCCAGGATTTTCGTTTTAATAGAATGGGAAAGATGATGATGAGGGAGATCACACCGCTCATGGCGACGATTTCATCCGTGGACCCGATCTCGGAGCGGTCCTCCTGCTGAGGAGCGGGATCGATCTGCGTGAAAAAAGTGCCGGCTGTAAAATTCATCCGTGCAGAGGAAGAGTATGGCGTGGAATAGGTTAGCGCCGCACTGAAAAGAGCCAGCAGTAAGCTCAACCCGATCGTGAGGAGGGGAGGCATGAATCGTTTCATGATTTTTATAAGTATATCATGCGTGGATTTCTGCTGAATCTTATCCACTATACCCCTCACGGTCACAAATTGCCCCTTTTACTTTGTGGGAAGCGCAATTTGCGACCGGGGCATCATATATGTACTTACCTGTGCTTTTGCAGTATAATGCCGGCGTTACTGGCGGGGTTCAGTAACCACTAGAGGAGCTGAGTTGATCTCACGGATTACGGGCATCTAAACCATGTACTCGTCCCATCATTGCGAAATGACCGGGACGAGTCTGTGTTTGTAATCGTTTATCGCTTCCTTTACCTGTAAAATAGACGCCATGCTGCGTTGGTGAGCGACAACACTTGTGACAGTATTTTGCCAGACAGTTTTTTTTGCATTATCATGGAACGGAACGAAGCTATCTTGCCACAGGAGAATGCATGATCCGAAATTTTTTCGAATGGCTCAGACAGCCAACCGGGAGGATCGCAGTTCTGATCACGGGTCTAACGTTGTTCAGCATTGCCGCGTATGGGATCTATACGACCCAGGTTTCCCCTGAACAACCGATCGAATTCAGGCACGATATTCATGTGAATCTGGGAGTGCAATGCCTGTATTGTCATCCAGGTGCACTGCGCGGTCCCTCGCCTGGCTTACCCACATTGACCAAGTGCTGGGGTTGTCACCAGCAAATTGCCAAAACAGACACCAGTGAAAGATTGGCTGTGTTGAAGGATTACGTCCTGAACGAGAGGGAAATCGCCTGGGTGCCTGTCGCTCTGATGCCGGACTTTGTCCATTTCACCCATCGGCCTCACATCGCGGCTGGATTGAACTGTGAAACCTGTCATGGAAGCATGTCAAATGTGGAGATAGCCGAAAACCCACAAGTCATGAACATGGGCTGGTGTTTGGACTGCCACCGTGAAAGAGCTGGAAACGACGAGGAAAAGTTGACCAAGCTTACAGATTGTGGAACCTGTCATTATTAAACCGGGTAAAAGGAACTGACCATGAGTGAAAAAATTTCCCGGCGTGATTTTCTGAAACTTGCCAGTGCAGGTGCAGCCACTACAGCGGTACTGACCGGCTGTGGTCCAGCCACGCGTTACGTCGAGCGTGAACCGTATACACGGATGCCTGAATATACCTACAATGGCCTGAGTACTTATTACGCCACAACCTGTCGCGAGTGCGCGGCAGGCTGCGGACTGATCATCCGCACCATGCAGGGACGCGCGCTGAAAGTGGAGGGAAATCCAACGAACCCTGTTAACCTTGGCAAGACCTGCTCGCGCGGCCAGGTTGCTGTGGAAGGATTATATAATCCAGACCGTGTGCGTGGACCTATCAGGCACACACGCGGGGAAGCCCTCTATAACAACAGATTTGAGGCTATCGAAGCGAACATGACCTGGGACGAGGCGATCCAGGTGGTTGCCGACGCTCTCCAAAACCCCGCGGGAATCGCCTTCCTGATGGGGTTAAGCCCAGACCATCTTTACGATCTTGCGACCGATCTCACAAGTTCCATCGGCGCTGCGGAACCGGTCCGCTTTGGTGTTGCAAGCACGTTCGAAGCGCGGGCCACGCTAAGCCAGGCGGCGGAGAATGTTTTCGGTCAGGCCGGACTGCCCTTCTTCGATCTTGGAAATTCCGATCTTGTCATTTCGTTCGGTGCAAACTTTGTGGAGCCCTGGCTGTCTCAGGTGGCGTACAACCGCGCCTATGCCAGGATGCGCAGAGGAGATCCCGACCGGCGCGGCTATTTCATCCAATTCGAGCCGCGCATGTCTCAGACCGGGTCAAAGGCAGACGAGTGGATTCCGATCGTGCCCGGGACCGAGGGCCAGGTCGCGCTTGCGATCGGCAGACTCGTCGCTGAGGCACGCGGCGGGACGGTCCCCCAGGCGTTTGAAGCGGTACATCCAGAAGAAATCGCCGAAGCTTCAGGCGTGTCAATGGAGACACTTGAGGATATTGTCAATCACGTTCTGAGCGCAGTGGCTCCCATTGCCATCCCCGGCGGACAGGCCCTGGGCCGGGATAATGGACTTGCCACAGCCCAGGCTATCCTGGCACTGAATGCCCTGAACGACATGATCGGAAGAGACGGCGGCGTCTTCCTTTCACCGCTTGCCCCCACGCAGGACACATATCACCGGCCCGCGAGCGTGCAGGAATTGAGTGACTTTATTGAAAAGATGAATAGCGGCGCTGTGCAGGTATTGTTCATTCACGGGGTCAACCCTGTTTTTGAGCTGCCAAAATCGCTCGGTTTCGAAGATGCCCTGAAGAACGTGGGGACTGTGATCTCCTTTGCGACCTTCCCCGATGAAAGCGCGGTTGCCTCTGATTATGTATTCCCCGACCGCCATGGACTCGAGTCCTGGGGATATCAGCGGGTTGCCACAGGGAGTCCGCAATCTGTGCTTTCCGGGATGCAGCCTGTCGTCACCGGTGTCTACCAGAAGGACAGTTCATCCGAGCTTCTTTACGATGCGCGTGCCACAGCCGATGTGCTGATCGCCGCTGCTCATTCAGCCGGCGGTGCTGCTGCTCAGGCTGCGCCGTATAACGATGAGGTTGGCTTTATCCAGAGCCAGCTTGAACCTCTGGTTGGCCAGCCGGACGGTTCCTTTTCAGCGCCGGATATTAATTCCTTCACTGCTTATTTCCAGCAGTATGGCGGCTGGTGGCAAACCACCCCCGGTCTTATTGCCCCAACGGCTGCCGATGTGCTGGGAAGCGAGTTGTCCGTTCCTGCGGCCCGTTTTGCCGGGGAAGGGGAGTTCTTCTTCCTGCCGTTCCTTTCTCCGACCCTGGGGGAAGCCGGGGCCAACAAACCCTGGCTGCAGGAATTGGGAGATCCAACCACAACAGTATTGTGGAATACCTGGGTGGAGATCAATCCGGAGACCGCCCATGAGCATGGCATTGAAAATGACGATATCGTGCGGATTGTGAGCGAAGCCGGGGAGGTGGAGGTCGCTGTTTATCTATATCCGGGTATTCGGCCGGATACGATTGCAATGCCTTTCGGACAGGGACATACCGCTTATGGTCGCTACGCTCAGGGACGAGGAGTCAACCTCAACAATTTGTTGAGTGCGAACTTCAATGAAGCCGGTGACCTGGCGTTTGCAGGGATGAAGGTCCAGGTGGAGAAGACCGGGAAAAAGCGCGAACTGGCGCGTTTGGAAGGCAAGCTGGGTGTATACGGATTTTTAGAGGAGAAATAGGAGAGACGTATGGCTACTGAATTAGAAAAGCCCAACTTGACGGGTCAGGCGCAGCATGAGGAACCGGTTGGGGTATGGGGCATGGTCATTGACCAGGACCTCTGCACGGGCTGCCAGGCCTGTGTGGCAGCCTGCTCGATCGAAAACAACGTCCCCTTTGTCGGTGAGGAGGATGCAGCCTACGGCCGCTACATGCACTGGATCCGCATCGAGCGCCTTTGGGAAAGCATGGAGTATCCGCAAGTCGAGATGACCTCCTTCCAGCCAATGCTCTGCCAGCAATGCCATAATGCACCGTGTGAGCCGGTCTGCCCGGTCTTTGCTTCAGTGCACAGCATCTCTCAAGACCTCAATTTGCAGGTTTATAACCGCTGTGTGGGTACACGTTACTGTGGGAATAACTGCCCGTACCAGGTACGCTCGTTCAACTGGTTCGATTATCAGGATGAGCGCATTCATCCGGGCCTGGTCACTTTGCATAATCACACCAATCCGGATGTGACCGTCCGCCGGCGCGGCGTCATGGAAAAGTGCACGTTCTGCATCCAACGCATCCACAAGGCAGAGGATAAAGCCAAGGCTGAGGGCCGCGAAGTGGAGGATGGCGAATTTACCACTGCCTGCGCACAGGCTTGCCCCACCAACGCGATCGTTTTCGGCCGGCTGGATGATCCGGAATCACAAATCAACCAGCTGGCTGAGGAAAATGAGAGCCGCGCCTATCACTCCCTCGAAGAATTACGGACTGTACCACTGATTACTTATCTGAACGGAGGCGTATAAATGGCAACTGTTGCCAAACCCCTCGCCAGCCCCAACATCGATGAGCATGAGGATCCCCGTGAGCACCTGATGCATGACCCGCTCCCGCGCGGACAAATGAACGCGATGGTAATGGAGGCAATGCACACGACCAGCCCGATTTTCTGGGTCGTGACCGGCATCCTGGCGCTGATCGTTCTTTTCACATTGGGATATCAATGGTATCTGCTGATCATGCAAGGTCAGGGTCTGGCAGGTGTGACCCGCCCCGATTACTGGGGCGTATTCCTGGTCAATACCGTGTTCTGGATCGGCATCAGTCATGCGGGTACGTTCATCTCTGCCATTTTGCGA
>DATFET010000155.1:0-2415 GCA_035250835.1 Anaerolineales bacterium | reverse complement strand
TGCTGATAGCTAATTGCTAACAGCTAAAAAAACAAAAAAGCTGTCCGCGAATGGACAGCCAGTTGTGAACCAAAGTCAACGACCTAATGTGCTTTCCAAGCGCGAAATGACATCTCCACTCGCCGGGGCATCAACATGGTCACACCTGCACTTGCGTGCGGTGTAAGTGTTGTCACCGTTGTTTCAGTTTGGAATATCATAGTATCAATTGTACTACAATAATTTCTTCAATTCTTCGAACGGCGAATCATCGCGGTCCTGGCTGTGGCCGCAATCACGGATATTCAGGTCCTGGCCGCATTCGATACACAGTCCTTTACAATTAGGATCATGCAGCGGACTGATCGGGATTTCGAGCAATGCGTATTCACGCAGCAGAGGGGCCAGGTCAATGTGGGCATCATCGGGCAGGAGTAAACCTGACTCGCTCACAGACTTCTTGTTGAACGCATAAAGCTCTGTGAAATCCCAGTTCAGTGGATACGTGAATTCCTTCAGACACCTAACGCACTCGAGCACGATCTCTGCGGAAAATTTACCCTGTACCACAAGCCCCTGTGGTGTGCGACCAATGGTCACCGAGCCGACCAGATCCTCAAGTTCAAGATCCTCCAGCTTGACCTTGTCCAGCTCGAAGGGAATCTCGTGGCTGTAGCCGACTTCCTCATGGATGATGAAGCCGACATTGATACGAAACGGTTTACGCGGATTAGGCATCTGTAATTCTCGTTGGTGTTCTCCCGCAGTTCAACTGCGGCAGTAACAAAAGTGCTATTAGACTTTACGATTGACGATAAATCTTGCCAGATTGTCCAGCGCCTCTTTCTCAGGGGTTTCGGGTGCATCTTCAAGGGCGCTGAGGGCGCGATGGACAGCGCTGCGGACTTCACGCATGGCTTGCTGGATGGCTTCACTCTGGCGGATGCCATCCACGAGACGGTGGACGCGTTCTGTATCCTTCCAGCCGCCTTCCGGCAGGGACAGGATGTCCTCGTCGTGGGGATTGATTTCCGCGTAATAGATCGCGGGAAGTGTTACCAGTCCGTTCAACAGGTCTGAGCCGATCGGCTTTCCCACCGCGGACTGCTCCCCGGTGAAATCCAGGATGTCATCCACGATCTGGAATGCGAAGCCGACCTCGTAGCCAAAGGTTTTCATGGAGGCGCGCATCTCTTCATCTTCCGTTGCCACCATGGAAGCTGCCAGCGCGGACATTTCGAACAATGAGGCGGTCTTGGAGTAAATACGCTGATAATAATTTTCGCGGTCGATCACACCGCGGGCAGAAAACATCTGAGTCAATTCCCCGTTGACGATGGTGGCGAGAGTGTCGGCAAAGAGTTTCATCAATGGCAGATAATCGGTCTCTGCAGCGAGTTTGGCGGCGCGGGCAAACAGGAAGTCGCCTGTCAGGACCGTCGCGGCCGGAGACCAGCGGGCATTGAGGGTGGGCATGCCGCGGCGCAGGAGGGCGCCGTCGATCAAATCGTCATGGACAAGGGTCGCTGTATGGAGCATTTCAACAGAAGCACCGAGAGTGATGAGCTTCTCCTCGGGCGCGCCAAGCATGTTCCCGACGAGCAAACCCAGGGTCGGCCGAATGCGCTTTCCTCCCGCTGCGAGTAAATGATCGAGTGCAGACCGCAGATCCGGGTGGTGTTCCGCTCCTGCCTGTTCCCGAATCCGCCGCTCGACGAATTGAAGCTGATCCTGCACCGATGTAAAAAATGTAGTCGCGCTCAAGCGTTAGCCTCCCCAACCGAACAGCCGCGCAGCATTGGCAGTGGTAATTTTTGCGACTTGTTCGCGGGTTGTCGTATGAATTTCTGCAATTTTATCAGCAATATGTATTACGAAAGCAGGTTCGTTCCGTTTGCCTCGCAGAGGTACGGGTGTAAGGAACGGTGAGTCGGTCTCGATCAGAAGGCTTTCCATGGGCAACTGGCGGATGATACGGCGCTTTTCCTCGGCATTCTTATATGTGACTGGACCCGTCACACCGATGAAAAAATTCATTCCGATGGCTTTTTGGGCGGTCTCCAGATTCCCATTAAAGGAATGGAGCACGCCGGGCTGTTCAGCCAGCGGATGATTCGTTGAGCGAAGGGATGTATGCCAATTAGTCAGGATTTCCAGCAGGTCAACGGATGCATTCCCAAACCAGGCATCGCCTGCCTCGCGCATATGAAAAATCACAGGCCTGTTTACCTCCTCCGCGAGCTTCAACTGCAGTTTCAGGACCTCGCGCTGGCGGGCTTGTTTCCTGGTTTCCCTGACCCAGTAATAATCCAGCCCGATTTCTCCGATGGCAACAATCTTGCTTTGGAGTGGAGCAGTCTGCTGCTCCTGCGCTAGAGACTGGCCGCGGGATTCCAAAATCAAGCCTTTTAAGTCATCAGGAGATGAATCATCCCA
>DATFET010000385.1:0-5576 GCA_035250835.1 Anaerolineales bacterium | reverse complement strand
CCCTGATGATTTGAATTACGCGGAGGGCACAGGATTTCAAATGATCTATGAAGCCCATATCGCCCGTGGTGATAGGTCGTTCAGTGTTGGAGCCAGTACCGACGCACTCGTAGATTATGCGAGGGCGATCGAACTAGCTGAATTAATCGAAACGCCCGATTATCGACTCTTATTCGCGCTCCTACGGGCTGGAAACGCCTATTCCGCTCACGGGGATTTCCAATCCGCAACCGGGCGTTATCTTTCAGCCTTTTACATTGAGGCTGTGAACAACCATTTTAGGCGCGATTTCCCGGACCTGGCGGTTGAACTGAATGCAGCAGAGCTTGTTATCGCGGACAGGAATCTCGAAGAGGCCACTGCATTATTGGGAGAATTGACGGGAGCTCTCATGGACCGAATCTGGAAGAGGCATGTGGTCGCTCAACCGAGGGATAATTTGATCCTGCTCTGCAGCCGCTATGGAACTACACTGGAAGCGATAACAAGCGCCAACAGCCTGTCAATTGATTCAGCGATTTCCCCCGGGCAGGAACTCGTAATCCCTGAAATCAAGGGGTGAATTATATCCATGCAACCTCAGGAAATTACCGGAAAGGCCTGGTTAAATATTGCCGTTCTAGGAGCAGCCGGTCTCTTTGTGGGCTGGATTCTTTTGGATTCATCCGGGTGTCCAGACAAATTGGTAATCTTAAGCAGAACCACGTTTTTACTGCTTCTCGGCGTTTCAGTAGGAATAATCAGCGCAACGGCTCCCATTGTTCCCGTGTTCCATCCGAAGTCAAAGGGCAGACTGGCGACCCTATTCCTGATCGGCAGTTTTATCCTCATTGTCGGATCTCTTCTTCATCTATATTTGGGTATCCTTAATGCACCCTGTGGCTGGATCTGATTGATTCTTTTTTCTAAAAGAGCTTTACCCTCGTTGAAATTCAATCTGCAGTAGGATCTCTCCTGGATTATCCGTACAGGCTCCCTTTCACGGATTCTCAGAAATTAATCTTTCCATAAAATCCTGAATTTGCCAACCGTAGGCGGAAATTTCACCTTGTACCTTTACACGATCTAGTATGATTGAATGCACGGGGCTAGAGGTAAAAAAACCAAGAGGAGAGCGGGGTTTTGGAATCCTTTAGACGCCCCTCGATTTGATTGGCTGATCAGTGAGATCTGATTTTCCTGGACAGTCAGCCACGGGCAGAGTTTCCTCGGGAGATGACTATATCACCCATGAGCGCTTGAGTTCAAAGGGAATATTGTCCATCGGATCAGGTTCCGTCTGAAATGACTACCACGGATGCATCCTCCAAAGATTACCATGGGCTGGCGTTAACCATTAAGAACCAGCTGCTCCTGGGAGTGATCGTTACGCTTCTGATCGGAATTTTCGCCATCCTCACAGGTCTGCTCGTTCGGGTTTCCAGACCGGAATTATCTGAAGATATCTTTCTGCACGCCTCCGTTTGGACGCTTGGGGGGATCGTCATCAGCAGCTTCTTTACCCTGAGGCTGCTATCGCGGTCCTTGAACACGATTAATCACGTTGAACGTGGAATGAAAACCTTAGCCTCGACAGAGAAGCCAGTAATTGCAGTCGCTGATATCGCGGAATTCAGTGATGATTCATGCTCATTAGGTGAAGCCTACCGGCTTCTCCTCGATCATCTGGAAAAGGAAGAAGATCTGCATCTCGATTTTCTTTCCATCCTATGCCACCATATTCGATCACCTTTAGCCACGATGATCAACTATACAGAGCTCATCGCCGATCCTGAATATGGGGGAGACAGTGAGTTTTTTCAGCGGTCGTGCGAGGTTATCCTCAACCAGGGTCAAAAAATCTGCAATTTTACGGATGATGTGCTCTTAGCAGCTTCATTAGAGGCCAGTCGGTTCGGGTTTAAGAAGGACTTAATCCGCCTGGATTCCTTCCTCGCGCAAATCGTCGAGGAGACTGAGAACCTGTTCACTCGAGATGTGTATTATTCAAATCAGATGGGGGAGGTGGTTATTTGGGGTGACGCGCTCCGCTTGAGAAAGGCCTTGTTGACAGTGATCGAAAACCTTTTAAATGATACGGAACAAAACATCCCTTTGTCGATACAACTCGGCGCAAACGCTGGCCCCGATAACATCGAGATTTCCATCAGCAACCCAGAGAAATCTTTCGATCCCAGGGATGAAGTACATATTTTTCAGTACCTTCACCCCAGTAAAAATATGCAGCCTCGGGAAATTCGAGGTGCCTGGTTTGGATTCTATATAGCCAACAAAATCTTCGAAGCACACCAGGGAGTGACATCCTTCCATTCCACTATGGAAAGAGGCTCAACGTTTCGCATAAGCCTTCCGGTCGCGAATGAGAAACAACAGGCGCATCTGGAGGTGACTGTATGATCAAAGTCGCGATCATCGAAGATCACCATGTCCTGGTTGACGCCTTCGCCCATATCCTCGAAAGTGAAGAAGATCTGCAGTTCGTTGGTGCTGAAGGCACAATCGAAGCCGGACAGTACCTTATCGGGAGTACCCACCCCGATGTCCTTCTGTTGGATATCAGCCTACCCGACGGAGATGGGATAGACGCACTTCCAGAAATTACTTCGAAAAGTCCGGAAACCCAGGTGATCGTTCTCACATCGTTCTCTGACGAGAGAAACTTGGTCCGCGCCTTAGAGAGCGGCGCGGTCGGATTTGTGGCAAAGAGCTCCTCGCTTGCCAGCCTGCTTAATACGATTCGGCAGGCCGCAGACGGCGAAATTGTTGTACCCTCCTGTCTGCTCTCCGGTCTTTTACTGCGGCTTACCAAAGAGAAAGCTGCTGCCTACCAACAGGCAAACGGCTGGGAGAAACTCACCCTTCGAGAGGAAGAAATCCTGAATTTCCTTGCAGAGGCTAAATCAGGTGAGGCCATCGCCGCAGAGCTCCACATTTCCCCCTTGACCGTAAGAACCCACATTCGTAATATTATGGAAAAGCTCGGGGTTCATTCGAGATTGGAAGCAGTCTCGTTTGGACTGCGAAATGGCCTGATCAGCCCACCAGTTTGATCCAGGTGACAGTCGATCACCTCCGTTAATCCCCGCCTCTTCATCAAAATTAATCTGTTTCTCCCCTATTATCTACCTCAATTGAATTACAGCAGATACTCCATTGGGGGTTTTCGAAAAACCGCCCCAGATCGTATAGTTATTCAGGGGAGTCTGTATTAGTTAACACGCGGCTGGCGAGGGCTGGCTGAATGTTATCCATAGCCTTTCCCCTCCAATCCTGTTCGGTTGAGTCTATATCTACAGACCTATCAACGAATGAATGCAGCTCGAGTTTGGATATTGTTTGAACCAAGGATTTACTCAGACCTGATTACACGGTATTTCCAATCGTTTAAATGGGTCGAGGTCGTCATCGCTGAGACATACGTTAAACCATCGGTAGAAAACCTCCAAACAATTGAAGATGCGATCGATGTGATCATCCTGCCTTTAACCGATCCAGGAACTCCTGCGATCCATTTATTGCCGGCTGACTTCCAGAATTCCAAGATTATCGCCTTTTCACCTTCTGGTGATTGTGGCTTGTTGCGATTTCCTGGGGATGTGATCTGGAGAAGGATCGTACCTTTTGGGCTCAAGCAGCTCGTCGCTGAAGTTTACAACAGCAGCTGGACAAGGCAGCAAGAGGGCGCTTTACCCCCAGATTAAATCTCCCCTGAACCATCTTTCACCGTCGATAGCGATAGATCCGAAGATCGGATGCTCGTTGCAGTGTACCATCGCTTAAGGCCAGGGCGTGGTGCAGACCACATCGATGCCGATGGCAGATCCCGCATGCGGCTCGGGGAGCTCCCGGTGCCAGCGCACTCTGACCTGGCCTACATTTTGAAGATACAGTCGGCGCCCTCTCAGGCTGACGCCATCGCCGGGTTTGAATTTGAATTCACTTCCTATCATTCCATCCGGCAATTGATCCTGGTAAATCGGATCGTGAAAATGGTGGAGCAGTTTAACCTCTTTCAGCTGGATCCGGTGTATGCCTTCTCAGGCGTAACAGCCCTGACAGGAATCTCTTTACTCCTGATGCTCAGTCTTACCCTGATCGTCTTTCCGCTCCAGCTGGCCAGCGGACCAGTCCTGGTCATGCTACTCGGGCAGGTTGCGCTCACCGTGGCAGCTTTTGTGCTCCCGCTCTTGATTGTGCACCAGCGTCCTGTCGCAGAAAAGCGGGACCTCCTGGCAGACATCAACAAGCGGGTGACGGCCATACTTTCTCTGCTTCACCAAAACCTGGATGAATATGAATTTGGGGAGGTCAGCGGGCTCAACGATGCAATATCCGGGTTGATCGTGGAACGTGACCTGATCCATAAGATCCCAACCTGGCCCTGGCGGGCGGGTACACTGACGAGTTTTCTCACGGCAATCCTCCTGCCCATCCTTCTCTTCCTCGCCCAGGTCGTCCTTGGCAACTGGTTAGGGGGTTGAAGCCCTTTTTGACGTGAACTTGACGCCGCCCGACCTCCGGGGTCTGTTGACATTTGGTCCGGGCAGCTGATTATGCGACGATCCACAACTTTCTCGAGACTTATCGATGTCTTCCCCGCACCGACGACCGACCTGTCATTCCCGCAAAAGCGGGAATCCAGCCTGGAAACGTGGATGCCCGCTCAAGACATGCGGGCATGACCGTAGATTTGTGTCGCACTGGCGTGCTCCACAAATCTCCTTAAAGAAATGCCGCTTTCAGCGCCATCTCTTTCGGGTGGTATCCAAGTGAAAACATGTCATCTTCGATCGCTAATGAGTTGTCTGGCGGAAAAACGTCAGTAGTTCCCCCGCGTATGGAATTATCCCACAGGCAAAATTCCATAAAGAATGCGCGACTCGGTGTCGCCAATTCTAAGTCAGCGGGAATCCACGGGAGATCAGACATCAGTTCGGACATCTGGGGTACTCGGTGGTCGAGTGCCACTTCACGGGGTGTATCGAGACCACCGAGTGCTCCAAATCGGTGATCTCGATATGGCCTGACGACCTACCCGATCATCGATTTGTCGCAAATTGGCAGGTTGTCCGAAATCATATCCGAAGATCAGAATCCCGAACAATACCCAGGAGGAAGCAAAGAGATCGCCGTATACCCGTCCACCTGACCAGGGCCAGACTCTCCCATCGATGGGGCAAACCACGTCTTGCTCCCTGTATCATGAGCGTGGAAGGGAATTTTTCCGGCCTGGAGATGGAAAAGTGACGACCGCTGCCTGCCTTAACTCCCCAGAGACTATCCGAAGCCGCCTGTCGGTGGGGCAAGTAAGCCGTTTCGCCCCGGTCCTGATTTTGTTCGTGCGCCCCGGACTGGCCCTGCTCGCACAGGGAATCACCGTCTGGCTGCTCACGCAGATGCAGTCCCCCTCGCCTTCCATCGCCGTCCGCAGCTGGTGGACGGTCTATGGGACTGTGGTCGATCTGGGCTGCCTGGCGCTGCTGGCCTGGCTGGTAAAACGCGAAGGGATCCTTCTCCTGGACCTGGTAAGCTTCGACCGGCGCAAGCTCAAAGTCGACATCCTGATCGGGTTGGGG
>DATFET010000366.1:0-15518 GCA_035250835.1 Anaerolineales bacterium | reverse complement strand
GAAGCGGCAGGCATTTCTGGCCAGCCCAGGACAGACAATCCTCATAATAAATTCGTGCCAGCTCATAATTTCCCTCGTAATACGCCAAATCCCCAAGGTCGTAAGACATGGTGATCGAGTTTCCCAGGACGGAAGCATGTTCCTGCAGAATTGACAAACCTTCATCCAATCTCAGGTGTGCCAGTTCAAAATTCCGTTCGCGGATGGCAAGTGCGCCGAGCTGCTTCAAAGCTTCTATCATTCCTGAGATAAATCCCAGTTCACGATAGATCGCCAGGCTTTCCTCCAGTGATTCCAGCTTGCGGGCGTAGTCCTGTGTTTCGATGAGCCAGCCAAAGTAAAGCAGAGCAAACCCGGTCCAGACTCTGTCTTTTGTTTCATGCAATAGAGCCAGCGCCTTTTCAAAGTAAGTCAGACCGGTTTCAATGTTTTCAGCAGCCAGTGCCGCCCCCAGATAACCATGAGCCAGTCCATTCCTGTCTCCCAGCTCTTCATAAATGGAGATACTCTCATCGATCATGGATTGGATCCGGACGGAGGTTTCATAATTGGCATTGGCATACCAGGCCCAATGCAGCAAGCCGCGAGCCCGGATGAGCGTCCTGGTTGAGTTCAACGGGTGGGATAGGAGCTGGTGCAGCCAGTTCTGTATATCGGTCAAATTGTTCAGATTATCCAGGAAGACGTAGCCCAGGCAGTTGACCAGTTCCAGACCGGCCTCCGGATGGGTTTCCAGTGACCATTCCACTGCTGCACGGAGGTTGTCCCATTCGTCGTCAAGCCAGACCAGCCAGACCAGCTCTTTGGCTCCAAAAAACTCCGAGACCAACTGCTTTGCCATGTGTAGATAATAGTCAAAATGGCTGTCACGGATTCTTTTCCCCTGGCCCGCTTCGAGCAACTTTTCACGCGCATACTGGCGGATGGTCTCCAGCATGCGATAGCGAAGGGGACCCTGTGCGGAAAGAGAACTCTCGCTTGTCTGCGGTTTTTCGATCACCACCACCAGAGACTTATTCACGAGCTGTGAGAGCAGATCCAGCACGTCAAATAACTCAATGCCATCGCCCACACAAATGGCTTCGGCTGCCTCGAGTGTCCAGCTGCCTGCAAAGACGGACAGCCGGCACAACAGCAGGCGCTCGTTTTCCGAGAGGATGTCATAGCTCCAATCGATGAGCGCCCGCAGGGTCTGCTGACGCGGCAGGGCTGTCCGTGCGCCGCCGGTCAGCAGGCGAAAGCGGTCATCCAGCCGTTCGGAAATCTGATCCACCGACAGCATTTTTACCCGCGCCGCGGCGAGCTCGATCGCCAGGGGAATGCCGTCCAGGCGGTGACAGATCTGGGCGATGTAAGGCGCGTTATCCTTATCGACAACAAAATGCGGAGAGACAAGGGAAGCGCGATCGATAAAAAGGCGGACGGCTTCATACTGCGAAAGCTTGTCGATGACCGGAAGGTGTTTAATATCCGGCGAAGAAAGCGAAGGGACAGGGTAGGAGAGTTCCCCTTTTATGCCCAGCGCCTCACGGCTCGAAGCCAGGACCTTGAGCTCTGGTGCCGCGTTCAACAAAGTGTCTGTTACCCTGGCGCTGGCTTCGATAAGATGTTCACAGTTATCGAGAATGATCAATGATATCTTGCCGCGCAGATATTCCATCAATAAATCAATAGGCGGCTTGCCAGCCTGTTCGTTGATCCCGATCGAGGCAAGGATGGTCTGGGGGATCAGCTCGGGGTCGGCCAATGGCGCCAGCTCCACGAACCAGATCCCATGCGGAAACTGGCCGAGCAGTTCTGCCGCAACCTGCAGTGAAAGCCGCGTCTTGCCGGTACCGCCTGAGCCAGTCAACGTGACGAGGCGGCGCTCGTGCAGTTCCTGTTTGACTTCTGTGATCTCCCTTTCACGCCCGATAAAGCTCGTCAATTGTGTGGGAAGATTGTTCGGAAAGGAGTCGAGGGTTTTGAGAGGCGGGAAGGTGGAGGGAAGTCCCGATGCGTTGAGCTGATACAGGTGCTCGGGACGCAGCAGATCCTTCAATCGCCTTTCCCCAAGATCAACCAGTTCAGCATCTTTGGGGGGCGAATCACGCACCAGCTCGCGGGCTGCGCTTGACAGCAATATCTGTCCCCCGTGTCCTGCATTTGTCACCCTTTGGCTTAATGCAAGTGTTGCGTATCCTGAGTATTCATTGTCCCCATTGAGGTACACCGTACCGGTATGGATGCCCATCCGCACCTTGATGGGCGCGGGCCTCCAGGCTTCCTCCTGCAACTGTCTCTGTGCCTCGAGCGCTGCCTCCAATGCATCGTTGGCAGACGAAAACGACGCGCAGATGGCATCCCCAACCACTTGAAAGACAGTTCCTTGATGAGCCTGGATGGTACGGGTCAGTATTTCATTGTGCCGCGCAAGCAGAGCAGGCATCTGATCGGGATGCTGCTGCGCCAGTCTGGTACTGCCTTCGATGTCTGTGAAAAGGAAGGTGACGGTGCCGGAGGGGAGAGTCATGGCATCCACTGCTCGGAATTACGGCGCGCTTAACTCAATAGGAAGCAGGGAACAGATGAAATCATAATAGGGATCGGAGCCGCGCGCCAACCGTTTGGCTGAAAGCAAATCTAGACGAGCTTTAGAGAGCCACTTACGCACCAATGAACGTTTTGTGTCCATAGAGCAGTTTGCCTTCCCTTGTGATTTGCGCTTCCAGTGACGCTTTTACTGAAGCATATCTTTCAAATTCCTTGCGCGTTTTTACCAGCACATCCACCGGCGCCTTTATGCCCCGCAGACTGCGTTGCGCTCGTACGGCGCGTTGGATCGGTTTTTGGCGGCTTCTGGCAACGATGACAAGCAAGTCCGGGTCGCTCCCCTCATCCGGTTTTCCCCAGGCGTGAGAACCGAATAGATAGATTGTCTCAGGATGGAATTCATCCACGAGACGTTGGACAACTTCCTTGCGTAATTTTAAAGGAATGGTACTCATAACGTTACTCTGACAAAATTATAGCATGGCCATTCCTTCACTCTTCCAGCGCCTTCGTCATGAGTGAAGCGGAAGATAACAGTAGATGCAGGGAAATTATGCTTTCTCAATGGTGCTGTTTGATCTCCCATGACAGGGAGTATACAGGGAATGATGACGATATTCAAGCAAGAAACCTTTGCGCTTGTCTTTTCGTCCTTAAGCCTATACAATGAAACAAGCAGTGCAATGGAGGCTTTTATGAAACAGGATCGGTTTCTGACGGGCATTTTGATCGGGATCGGGGTGTTGATCGTCGCCGCGCTGGCGGTGTTTTTTATCCGCAAAGATTCACAAACCTACATACAGGACGACGTGCCCGAAGGCGTGGTGCACAACTATGTTTTATCCATCCTCAACAAGGATTACGAGAAGGCATACGGCTACCTTGCCGACCTGGAAAACAAGCCAACGTTCGATGAATTTCACAACTCGTTCTTGACCGGCATGCTGGGAAACCCGGGCGACGCCGCTGTGGATGTGGGCGAGGCAGACGTGACCGGCGATGACGCCACGGTGGAAGTGGCTATGATCTACAACCCCAGCGATCCGTTCTCGACAGGTTACCGCGATGTCCAAAATGCCATCCTGGTAAGACAGGACGGCGACTGGAAGCTGTCATCCATGCCTGCTTATTATCTGTGGGATTACAACTGGTATCAGGAACCACCGAAATGACACGCATGTCATTGCGAGCAAAGCGAAGCAATCTCCCTATTAATTGGGGATTTCCTAACTACATGCACTTCGTCTATGCTCGACTTGCACTCGCTCCGCTCAGCGCGATAGCTAGAGGATAATCCAATGAAATCCATTCGCCGCTTGTATTTTTATCTAGTTACCTTCATCAGCATCGAGGTCGTGCTATGGGGTTTGATCGCACTGCTGCGCTCGATGGTGGACGATGTCATTTCAGGAGGCGAGGATGCACTAGCCCAGGCACTGGCTCTGATCCTGGTCGGCGTGCCGATCTTCCTGGTCCATTGGCTGTGGGCGCAGCGCGCCGCGGCGCGTGACGACGAAGAGCAATCTGCTGGCATTCGTGCAGTGTTCTTATATGCCATTCTGCTTGCCACATTGATCCCTGTCGCGCAAAATATTTTGTCTTTTATCGATCGCTCGCTGGTCGAAGTCACCGGGCTGGGAGTTGGGCGCGCCTTCCGCGCCTTCAGCGAGCAAACCCTTGCCGACAACCTCATCGCGATCGTGATGAACTTGATCGTCGCGGCGTATTTTTGGAATGTACTGCGCAGTGACTGGTCAAAGCTTACGGATACTGAAAACTACTCCGACGTCCGCCGGCTGTATCGATATCTCTGGATGTTGTATGGCCTGCTGCTGACCGTCTTTGGCGCGCAGCAGCTTCTGCGCTTCCTCTTTTATATTCCGGGTGATGTGCTCGGACCGATGGGCCGCGAGGTCGCAGGCAATGGGATTGCCCTGCTCGTGGTCGGAACTCCGATCTGGATCTATTCGTGGCGCGTCATCCAGGACTCGCTGGCCGATCCCGCAGAAATGAGCTCGACCCTGCGCCTTATCATTCTCTACCTGCTCTCCCTCGGTGGGGTAATTACTGTCATTACTGCCGCATGGAGGGTGGTCAACATTATCTTAAACGCCCTGCTCGGACAGAGCTTCTCCTTAAGCGAATTCATTCAGGAAATCGGCGGTCCGCTCTCCATCGGCATCCCGCTCGGATTGGTATGGGCATATTTCGGCTATTGGCTCAACCGCCACATCGAAGCGGTGGGAGACCGAGTACGTCGGGCAGGGATTAAACGTCTATACAACTACATCCTGGCTTTTATCGGATTGGTGGTCGCTTTTGTAGGTGTAGCCACCCTGCTCTCTTTCCTGATCGACATGCTGTTTGGGGCAGGAATAGTAATTACAGAGATGCTGCGCGGAAGCCTGGCATCAGCGATTTCATCCGTAATCGTAGGTCTGCCACTCTGGCTGGTGATGTGGCGTCCAATGCAGGTAGAGGCGATGGCACAGGGAGAGATCGGTGATCACGCCCGCAGATCGATCATCAGAAAAACATATTTATATCTCGCGCTGTTCGCATCGGTGATCGGTGGGATGGCAGTCGCCGTGGGACTGGTCTATAACATTATCCGGGTGGTGCTGACGGGCAACGCGGAAACCGATTTTGTCAGTAATCTTCTCAATCTCACGCAGCTGCTCTTTCTGTTCGGTGTGGTGTTGGGGTATCACTTTAACGTGCTGCGGGCGGATGGCGCATCCACGGCCGATTCGCTGGCCGAAAGGCAAAACGATTATGCCGTGCTGGTTGTCGATTCAGGGAATGGCTTTGTCGATTCGGTCAAAGCTGCGCTGATGAGATTCGCACCTCACGCGCCTGTTACAGTGACGAGCCCTGCTGCAAAGCCCGATGGGAATTTCAGCGCCCTCGTCCTGAGTGGGAGTCTGGCGCTGGACCCGCCGGAGTGGATCCGCTCGTTTGGCGGGAACCGGATCGTGGTCCAGGATGAAGCGAAAGATCTGGTATGGACAGATGGCGCTGCCCAGGCAGCCCAATCGGTCCAGAAACTGGCAGAAGGGGAGGAAACCCAAATGCAAAGAAAAGGCCGCTCTCCATGGATGGTTGTGATCTATGTCTTCGCTGCACTATTCGCATTGGAGCTTCTGTTCTTGTTGCTGGCTTTCGGAATCTCGCTCATCGGCAGATAATTTAACGTGATTGTTACTTTATATGATGTAAAATATGAAATGCCGCAACAGTTCATGGACTTGGAATTCGAAGTTCAACTTCATGTGAATTTTTTTACGCAATGCTGAGACAAGCGGTAGAAATCATTTGTGATCGAGGAGACGCGCCATGAAAGTCACTGTCCTGCAAGAGAATCTCGCCCGTGGTCTTGGGACTGTTTCAAAGGCTGTATCGCCGCGCAGCACACTGCCCGTGCTCGCTAACATATTGATCGCTTCGGATGAAGGGCGGCTGCGCCTTTCTGCGACGAACCTGGAGATGGGCATCACTTGCTGGATCCCGGCCCGCATCGAAGAGGAAGGGTCGACGACCGTGCCAGCTCGAACATTTTCTGACCTTGTCAGCACACTGCCGGGCGATCAGGTCTTATTGAAGCTCGATCCGTCCACACAAACCTTGAATGTGCGCGGCGGCACATCCACGAACGATATCAAGTGCATCGACTCGCAGGAGTTTCCACCGCTGCCTGTGCCCGATTTCGACGGCGCGGTGCAGATCAACGTAGGCGACTTCCGCGAGATGATCCACCAGGTGGCATTCGCGGCTTCGTCGGATGAGGCCCGCCCTGTGCTCATGGGCGTGCTCGTGCAGGTGGATAAGGACAAGCTGACCATGGCGGCCGCGGATGGGTTCCGACTCTCCGTCCGCAAGGCGGTTCTTTCCACAGCTGCACCGTCTCCCGTTTCGGCGATCGTCCCTGCCCAGGCTTTGAAGGAGCTGGCGCGCGTGGCGAGTGACGGCGAAGAACCGATCTACATGGTCCTGCCCAAGGGACGCGGCCAGGTCGTCTTCCGCGTCAAGGATGTGGAGGTGGTTTCACAATTGATCGATGGCACCTTCCCCGATTACCAGCAGATCATCCCGCGCTCCTACAAGTCGCGCACACTGGTTTCAACCTCCTCGCTGCTGAAGGCCTGCAAACAGGCAGAGATCTTTGCGCGCGAAGGCTCGAACGTGGCGCGCTTTAATATCAAGACCGCCCAGGGGGAGATGCAGCCAAGTGAAGTGGAAATCTCCGCCACTTCGGAGGAGACCGGCAAAAACGAGACCATCGTCGAAGCGACCGTGGACGGCGGCGGTTTGCTGATCGCCTTCAATGTCAAATTCCTGCGTGAGGCGCTGGAAGTGATCCGCACCCCGAACGTCGCGCTGGAAACCTCCGCGCCGAACGCGCCGGGCGTGGTCAAGCCCGTAGGCGACGACCAGTTCCTGCATGTGATCATGCCGATGCATTTGGGGTAATCATCAACGTAGGGGAGGGCTCGCTTCGCGAGCTGCCCTCCCCTGCGTTAATTACGCCGCCGGCAGCAGCACCTTGAATGCAAAAAGGATTCAAGCCCTATTTTTGGATTTCGTAAACGACAAAACGGTTGTTCCTGAGGACCTGACTCAGCGGCAGGTTGCAGACACCGATTTCCTCCGGCGGGATTTGCTGGTTTCGTCCAACTTTTCGACTCAGCACCAGATAATCGCCCTTGAACATGCGCTCACATTCGGTGCTCATAATGGTCTCGTGGTTGGTCATCAATTTCATTACGCGGGGTTTGAAAAAAATGACCACGCTGTCAGCAGGCGTCTCTTCCTGAATGTACTTGTACACTTCCTTGCTGAAGGGGTCAAAGGGGCCACTGATATCGCGGTCGTTTTGCAGGTTGACATATGCATTGCGGCTTGAATTGAACAGGAAAACTGCAATGATCATCGACCAGAAGCCGTAAAATACCCATTGTCCTGCACGGGCATACTTTTGGGGAAGCTTTTCGAGGGCAAATCTCATTCCCTGAAACACAAAATAAATGAAGATGGGCAGCAGCGGGAAGATGTAACGGGGTCCCTGCCAGTAGGGATAGGCAATATGAACGAGCATCCAGGAGATGAAGAAGACAATGAAAATCAGGTCCTGCCTCCATCGCCTCCACACACCGATCAGAAAGAAGATGACCAGTCCATAATAAAGGTATCTCCAGCCAGCCGTCTCGCCGAAAAATGAGCTGTAGGCATTGAAATAACGGACTGAGAAATTCCTGATCGTGTCAACCGTCATCCCCGCATACTGGGATAGATAGGATCCTCCGCCGCTGGGAAACAGCACTGAATTGAGGATCCACAACAAAATAAAAGTTGAGCCGACGATGAATGAATCCAGAAGTATCTGGCGGACAGTCGTCCACTCTTTGCGATGTTTCACCAGCCTGACAAGCTCGACAATGAAAAAACATCCCAGCAAAAGGATACCTGTGGCGCGGATGAAGACCAAAAAGTAGATGGATACTCCAATTAAAATATTTTGCAGGATGCCGCGACTGTCGTCTTTCAGGATCAGCCAGAGCGACAACGTGGAAAAAAATAAAAAGGGAATATCAGAGAGGATCTGATCCATGAATTGGACCAACAGGGGACTGAACGCGAACAGTGCAACGATGAGCAGGCTCTCGGTCTGCGGGAGACGTCTCTTCATCAGCAAGTAAAGACAAGCCAGGAAAGCAGCATAAAAGAGCAGGCCGGGCAGCTTCAACACCAGAGGGTGGATTCCCCGCAGTGCATAGGCGGGCAGGAGGATCAGGGGATAGCCCCAGGGATAGGCGAGTGGACCTACATAGGTTGTCGATTCGTTGTTCGTGAAAGCGCTCGTTTCGATAAACTCGTCGATCGTTCCATTTAAGACACTTTTCGCCTGCAGGATGTACCAGGCGAAGTCATCACCCCATTCATGCCCGCGCCGCAGGGTACCGAAACCGAGGAGTATCGAAATCAAAATAATGACAAGGAGCAGTCGCTTGCCCATGCCCTGATTTTACCCGCTGGAACTCCCTGTTTATCGCTAAAGTTTCTGGAAACTTACACCTTTTCTTCTCAACTCTGTAAATATTGACTGGTTATCGAATGCTTCGCCTTCAACAACTCGCTGGGAGTGCCTTCGAACATAATCTTGCCACCCTTGCTGCCGCCCTCGGGACCCATGTCAATGATCCAGTCCGCGTTCTTGATGACGTGTAAGTTGTGCTCGATGACAACGACTGTATTGCCAGTATCCACGAGGCGATTGATGACCTCCATGAGATTACCGATATCGGACATGTGCAAGCCTGTTGTCGGTTCATCCATGATATAGACACTGCCCTCTTTGTGCAGTTCGCTTGCCAGTTTGATGCGCTGGCACTCGCCGCCCGAGAGCGTGCTCAACGGCTGACCGAGTCCCAGATAGTCCAATCCCACATCACTCATGGCTTGCAGTTTGCGGACGACTTCTTTGATCTCGAAGAACTCGAGTGCCTGTCCAACATTCATCGCCAGCACATCGCTGATGGATTTGCCGTTGAGCTTGTAGGCGAGCACTTCATCCTTGAATCGTTTGCCGCCACACACTTCGCAGGGTGTCTTGGCTTCGTTGAGGAACGCCAGGTCGGTATAGATCACGCCGAGCCCCTGACAGTTCTCACACGCACCTTTGGAATTGAAGCTGAACAAGGAAGCGTTCACTTTGTTCGCCGATGCAAAGGCTTTGCGGACATCGTCCAGGATACCCGTATACGTGGCGGGATTGGAACGGCTCGATACACCGACTGCCGATTGGTCGATCACGATCGCGTCAGGGTGCTGCTGTAAAAAGGCCTCGTTGATAAGCGAACTCTTGCCCGAGCCCGCCACGCCTGTGACCACGGTCAACACGCCCGCCGGTATATCCACGCTGATATTTTGCAGGTTATTTACTTTTGCGTTCCTGATAGAGAGTTTGCCCGCCGGGGCGCGGAAAGTCTCCTTCAGCGGGATGCTCTCTTTCATATGCCTGCCGGTCAGCGTAGCCGCTTTGAGCAGGCTTGCATAACTCCCTTCATAGACGATCTCGCCTCCCTGCCGACCCGCGTGTGGTCCCACATCCACGACATGGTCCGCCACTTTGATGACATCCGGGTCATGCTCCACCACGATGACCGTGTTGCCCTTGTCTCGCAGTTGCTGTAACAACTCGTTCATGCGATGCACATCCCGCGGATGCAAGCCGACGCTCGGTTCGTCGAAGATGTACATCACATCGGTCAGGCTGCTGCCGAGATGCTTGACCACCTTCACACGCTGTGACTCTCCGCCCGATAACGTGTCCGTTTCACGGCTGAGGCTGAGGTATTCCAGGCCAATATCCACCAGGTGCTGTAAACGTTCGAGAAGCGCCTTGACCAGCGGCTCGGCGACGGGATCCTTGATCTTCTTCACTGCTTCAATCAACTCAGGGATTTCCATGCTCGTCAGGTCTGCGATGTTGTAGCCCCGGATCCTGCACTTCAAGGTTTCCTGACTCAAACGCGCACCCTTGCACATCGAACACGGACCCATCGTCATGTAGGGCTCCACTAACCTTTGCGTCCGCTCCGACATGGTCTTCAAATCCCGTTTGATGTACTTGAAGTTGAAATTTGAAACGATGCCTCGAAAAGTCAAATTGAAATCTTTTGCCCCCAGGCTGGTTTTCACTTTCATGGGTTCGGAATATAAAAGCAAATCCATTTCCTTCTCGGTATATTTGGATAACTTCTTATCGGGATCGAACAAACCTGTGTTGATGATCAGGCTCCAGCCCCATTTGTCCACCCCGTATTCAGGAAACAGGATCGCCCCCTCGTTCAAGGATTTGGATTTGTCCAAAAACTTGTCCAGGTCCACGTCCAGTTTGCGACCCAGTCCATTGCAGTTCGGGCACATCCCTTTCGGGTCGTTGAAACCAAACAGGTTGGAGGGTCCGATGTGCGGTTGTCCGATGCGGGAAAACATCAGGCGCAGGATCGTGTTGATGTCGGTGACCGTGCCAACGGTCGAGTGGGAGCCGCCGCCCATCCGTTTTTGATCCACCACGATAGACATGCTCAGGTTTTCGATCGCGTCCGCATCGGGCTGGGAATACTTCGGCAGAAAATTCCGCACGAACATGCTGAAGTTTTCGTTGAGCAGGCGCTGTGATTCGGTGGCAATCGTATCGAACACGATGGACGATTTACCCGAGCCGGATACGCCTGTAAAGATCGTGATCTTGCGTTTGGGGATGCGCAACGAGACATTCTTTAAATTGTTTTCACGTGCGCCGTGAATCTCGATATATTCCTGCGACATTGTCTATCCTCTATATTTTGTGTTCATTAATGTAATGAGTGGGTAAAAGCCAGGCTCTTACCCACCCAGACGGTTGCCAACTTTGATAAAGCTACGCCTTAGCGCTCGCGCTTCTTTGACGTGTTCAACCTCACGGCATCGAGAATAAGCGCCTTTAATGCCACCTCATCTACAGTTTCGTCCTGGTGGAAGTCGATAGCACGAACTGTCTTGCTATCCAGGCGCGTATTGAAGAGTTTCTTGGGACCCTTCACCTGCGCACCTTTCGGGAATGTCAATCTCACGGCGTTCTCACCTGCCCTGGCGGGCGGTGCCAGGGTGAGCGTATCTGCTGTGCAAATTATTCCATCATGAGGCCCAACAGGAACTCCCATTGGATTCGAGGGCTTTTTCCACTTCACTTCTTCCGCCACAGAAGAATCGGCTTTCTTTATCACAGCACGCAACTGTGATAACTTCTTACCCCGCCAATCACCAGATGACTTGATGATAGCATTTATCTGTTGCGATGGCGACTTCTCTTGCGCAGAAGCATCGGTACTTTCTTGCATTCTCAACTTACTGCTTTTTTCACGAGCGAGGCGAGCTTAGCCTCTTCAGCAGCGGTCAATTTCTTCAGCGCGAAGGAGGTTGCCCACATGTTGCCTTCGTCGAGGTTTGCATCGTCGTTAAAACCGAACGTCGCGTACCTCGAGTTGAACTTCTGTGCAGGTGTGAAGAAGCAGACAACCTTGCCATCCTTGTCAGCATAGGCGGGCATCCCGTACCAGGTTTTGGGCGAGAGGGCTGGCGCGCTGGCTGTGACGATCTCATGGATCCGCTTTGCCATGGAGCGGTCTGGTTCCTTCAACACAGCAACCGCTGCAAGCAAGGCGCTTTCCCCTGCTGCCCTGTCCTTGTTCGCGCGCTCTTCCGCCTTCAGTTCCTGGGCGCGAGCCTTCATCGCAGCTTTTTCTTCCTCCGTCCATATTGTGGACTTCTGGGTATCTTTTTTGGGGCTCATGAAAATCTCCTTCTCTGATTTGGGGTGTGGAAAACCTTGCATCGAAATGATTTTAGTTATATAATAAAGATACTTTATTATAAAGATAATGTCAAGGGTATCAAAATGCCGAATTCCACAAAGACAGAATTAAAGAAGCGCGCCCTTGCGGCGGTAAGGGAATATGGTGTTCACTTAACCCTGTTCCGAAACGCCGTGAGTGAATGGGCGGGAGTGAACGTAACCGATATGGAATGTCTCAGGCTTTTATTCATCAAAGGGGTTGCCACACCTTCTGAGCTTGCCAGGCATACGGGTCTTACTTCTGGTGCGACCACCGCCATGCTCGACCGACTCGAAAAGGTTGGATTAATCGAGCGGCAACCTAATCCCAATGACCGCCGCGGGACTCTCATTGCTCCTGTGAAGTCGAGCGAGGAAAAAGCCGCCTCGTGGTTTGAATCGGCGAGAAGGGCGCAAGACGAGTTGATTTCAAGTTACTCAGAGAGTGAATTGGAAATCATTTCTGATGTCTTTGAACGATTTACAAAACTATGGGAACGGGAACGCGAGAAACTTCAATGAGATTAGCAGGAGCGCATTAGCGTCCGTCATACGCCTTCTCCAAATCTGCCACGACAGCCCAGGCTTATCTTTACACCAGACTCACATCCCCTCTTCGCCGCTGAACGGATTATGTTACAACACTTCGTGATACAGGTCGGCAGATGGGGGTGGGCAAAAACAAGTTTTCATCCGGAATAAACGTGCTATATTTTAGAACATGTATTCTAGGCAGTCAAGTTGATTACCTTACACTTTCAAAATTGGGACGCTGATTCACGCTGAAAACGCAGATTTTCTTTCTTGAATCAGCGAAAATCAGCCTTTTTCTGCGTCCAAAAACCATTGTGTAAGGTAATCAGGCAGTCAAGGTACTTGTTTAGGATGGAATACGGTAAAGAAACGATCTGTTGCAGTTGATAGAACAAATGTTCTCATTGACTAGACAAGGAAAATATCCGCCTGCGTTCACGCAGATATGCTGCGGGCGCTTTTCGATAATATCAGTTGTTTCCGTGCTTGAATCGGTTTACTTTTAAGGCATGGATCTCGAGCGGCGCGCCCGCTCGGTCAGTGGACGTTTTGCGATGATCGTCACCTTGCCGCTTCCTGAGAGAGGGTACACGTTGACCGCTTCCCAACCATTGGTTCCCCATTCATCCAGTGTCTCTTGAACAAGATCATCCTTTGTCCCAAAAGTGCCGCCGATTGTTTGTACACGGTATTCCCATTGTTTGATTTCTTCAGCCATCGAAACCTCTTATAAAGCAAGTATGACATGCAGAAGGATATCTGCCGAGAAATGAGAGACCATTGCAGACTCGAGTCCGCGCTTCCAATACAACCAGCCGCATACAATCCCTATCAGGCCATTCAGGATCACAGTCCGCGCAATGACCAGCGGCGTCAACGGGACAAGCAATGACATGGTTGGGAGATGTCCCAGCCCAAACAGGACTGCGGCAAGAATAATGGCGATCCAAAAGATGACGTTTGTCGGTTTCCCATCGGGTGTGCGGCTGATGAATTTCCCCAGCCAGACAAGCAGGGACATGATGAACAGCCGTAGTTGGATCTCCTCTGCAATACCTCCGTAAAAGGATGCCAGGAAGCCTTTCCAGGCCGCGGGTTGTGCATTTTGCAGATCCAGCGCGGCAGCAGATTCGCCAAGCTGTTCCAGCATGGCGGGCTGGAAGTAAAAAAATTCCAGTCCCAGGACCACCAGCGTTGAAAGCGGGCCCAGAACGATGCTGACCGGCAGAATAGCGCGGACCCTGTCAGCCACAGCTTCGCCGCGCGTCCACGCGTCAAGGATCGGCGCGGCCAGACCGACATGTCCCGCAAAGAATAAGCCTGCAAAGATCATCATCGCAAACAGGACCGCACTTTGCAGGAGCTGGAGGGCAAACAATGCAGGGAGTGGAAGCGGCAGCTCGGTCAGGTCAATCGCCAAGGATTGAATCTCGAGGGCGTACGGCAGGAGCAGAACAGTCGAGAAGATCGCCGCGATCCATAGGATCCAAAAGACTTTCCAGTTGATGATCGTTTTCATGGGTTCCGTTTCACGTGAAACATGTCGGCCGGGCCGGCCGGCTTCCATTCCGTTATGCACCGATTTCCCTTCGATACAAAATATAGGAGTAGATCAGGCTGAAGATCGTCGAGACCATCAGGGGCACAAAGATAAACCAGAAGGCGGTCATGCCTCCAAGGAACGATCCGAGGAACGCCAGGATGCCCGAGATCATGAACAGGACCGAACCGAGGCGATGGGTTTCATCCCAGACCTTGTCGCTGGAAAGGGTCCAGGGCGTACGGATGCCGATAAAGTAGTTGCGCTTTGCCTTGCGGAGCAGGTAGCCAATGAAGAAGAACAAAACTCCCAGGGCAGGCAGCATGGCTTCGCTCATACCAAATCCTGTATAGCCCAGGTTCCAGAGCAGGGTCAGAAAATAGATGTAGATCATGAAACCCACAAACAGCGTGATGAAAAGGTTGAAGACCGCCCGAAACTGGGCGATGTTCGCCTTGAGCGGGTCGATGTTCGGGATGGCGAGGAAGAGCAGGAACAGGCCCAGGGTGGTCAACGGCATCAGGAACACACCCCAGAATTTGGACATATAGCCATCCACCTGGTCGTTCACATTCCAGTGAGAGGCCATCGGGTCCGGCAGGCGATCCCAGAGGGCGACGCCTACGAGCGTGGCGCCCAGGATCATGACTAAAGGAACGATCATTGTCATACGGGTATTCATTCTTATTCCTTATTTTCTAGCGAAGACTCACGGCCTTCGTCGAACTGCAGCTACTTCTTTTCAGGCACATTGTTTTGCGCCAGCGAAACGACTCCGCTGATGCCGCCCAGGTTCATCGTATCGATCGCCGAGCTCGGGACGATGACCAGCGCGCCTTTTTCCTTCAAGCCCTCGAAGAGCATGTTCATGGCTCTTAAATGCAGAGCAGTAGGATTGTTGATATAGGCCTCAGACGCTTCGGAGAACGAGGCGGCGATCTGCTTCTCCGATTCGCCCAGGATGACGCGTGCCTGCCGCTCGCGTTCCGCCTGCGCCTGGCGGGACATGGCGTCCTCCAGGTCCTGTGGGATCACAATGTCACGGATCTCGACCGAATTGACGGTTACACCCCAGGGTGTGGTCCGTTCATCGATAATGTGCTGGAGCTCCTCATCGATCGCTGTTCGTCCCACCAGGATGTCTGCCAGCATCATGCGGCCAAGGATGTCACGCAGCGCGGTCTGGGCAGCCCAGGCGATGGCTGTCTGGTAGTCCTTCACTTCGAGCGCGGCTTTTTCGGCATCCCAGACGACCCAGAACAGCACGGCATCCACATCTACAGGGACGGTGTCCTTTGTCAGTGTTTTCTCGGCTGAAAATGGCGAGACCATGACGCGGTGATCGATCCAGGATGGGATCGAATCGATGATCGGAATGATCCAGAACAGACCCGGTCCACGCAAGGCGCGGAACTGACCGAGTCGCAGCACCACGGCTTTTTCCCACTGCGATGCGACTTTGAGCCCGTATAGAGTATACGCACCGATCAGGAGCATCAGGGTAGCATAGACACCCAGCCACAGATCTGAGACGCT
>DATFET010000361.1:0-4749 GCA_035250835.1 Anaerolineales bacterium | reverse complement strand
TGACGCACCGCCAGCAGATACGCCTCCTGCGTCCGAACGGCAAACCCACGCAGCTGCATATCTTCGATCATCTTCTGTCTTAAAACAGTCATGGCTATACCTCCTGTATAGAAACGGATCCGATACAGGCAATATAGCCCTGACCAGGCTACTTTCTGACTCTATAGTATGTTCTTTCTCGGGGAGTTCCTGCGCGTAGCGCTTAGTTCAACTAGGTTGTAAGCTAAATGTAGAGTCATAAGACCCCAACTGAGGGTATTATGCGAAGCATCGTCGCTTAAGAACCTTTCTATTTTCTTAACCAGCCATGAGTATAGACCCACGACCTTCATAAAGCAATAGTGGGCCTTCATCAAACATCTATGCCAAACATCCCAAATTCATCGCCGCCTCGAAATGACCCATCAGCGGGGAAAGGCAGGAAGCTGCTGGATCAATATCGCGAAGCCCTCCGCAATCGCCATGACTCCCTCCGCACCGAAAAGACCTATATCGGCTGGCTGCGCCAGTTTATTATCTACCATAACAAGCGGCATCCGCGTGAAATGGGCGTGACCGAGATTAATGATTTTGTCACCCACCTCCTCCAAAATGGCTACGATACCCCGCACCTGCGGTTCGGGGCAGGTGTCCGCACCGTGCAGGAACTGCTTGGGCATAAAGATGTCAAAACCACCATGATCTATACTCATGTCCTCCAGCGCGGCGGATTGGCCGTCCGCAGTCCCATCGACGATTGAAATTGTCAGCGGCTGGAGCAGGGAAGCAAACCAACTGTATGGTGTGCCAGCCAGCCATTCGATTACACTCGTGATCCCCATCACGGCAGCGTTTCAACCACGGACATGGGCGCGGGGGTGTATCTTCCCTTTTCTTCGTTACAAGAAAACCAGCAATTCAATACAGGATGACTACAGGATCAGTACAGGATCAGTACAGGATTCACGAACCGATAGTATCGCGGTAGCGAAGCGGTTACGAACCGTTCTTCTCTCTACTATCTATTCCCTTGCTTCATTGTTTTTTAGGATGGAACGATTTATACTACTCAGCGCATGATCCGCCTGATAAACAGTCCCTATTCCTGAACGTCGGTTCAACATCAGCCGGACATAGTGGAAAAGGAAACCATGCGACCCCTCGAGAACATTCGAATATTGGATTTGACCCGCGCCCTTGCAGGTCCCTATTGCACGATGATGCTGGGAGATTTTGGTGCAGATGTGCTTAAAGTGGAACGGCCCCGCAGCGGCGATGAAACCCGCGGCTGGGGCCCTCCGTTTGTTGGCAAGCCCTACGATCCCTACCCAGGCGAATCCGCCTATTTTATTGCGGCAAACCGCAACAAGCGCAGCCTGACCGTCAACATCCAAACGCCAGAAGGGCAGGAAATCATCCGCCGCCTGGCAGGTATCTCGGATGTCCTGGTCGAAAATTATCGCACCGGCGATCTGGACCGCTTTGGCCTTGGCTACGCCGATCTGCACCGACTCCACCCTGAATTGATCTACTGTTCGATCAGCGGCTACGGTCGCACAGGACCCTTTGGCGATCGTCCCGGCTACGATGCGATTCTCCAGGCGGAAGGTGGAATGATGAGCATTACCGGGCCCGTGCAGGGTCCGCCCTCGCGCGTGGGCATCCCCATCATCGATATCGCTTCCGGGATGTTTGCCGCCACCGCGATCCTCGCTGCTTTACGCGCCCGCGACCTTACAGGTGAGGGACAACTGATCGATATCTCCCTGTTTGAGTCGCATATCGCCCTGCTCTCGAATGTGGCATCCAATTATCTGGTCGGGGGTGAGCCCCCGCGCCGTTTGGGGAATGCCCATCCCAATCTTGTTCCTTACGAGGCATTTTCCGCCCGCGATGGGTGGTTTATTGCAGGCGTTGCCAATGAAAAGCAATGGGGCACGTTTTGTGACATGCTCGAGCGCCCGGAGATGAAGACCGACGAGCGTTTTGCCAGCAACGGCAAGCGGGTCGCCAACCGGGAGGTGCTGGTCGCAGAACTGAATCGAATCTTTTCTCAAAGAGATGTCGATGACTGGCTCGCAGATCTGGTGAAAGCTGGTCTCCCCTGTGGACGTATCAATTCGATTCCGGATGTATTTTCCCATCCCCAGGCGCAGGCGCGTGAAATGACTCTGGAAGCAGAACACCGAACTGCCGGCACAGTTCGGCTGCCGGGCTTCCCCTATAAGCTTTCCGAGACCCCGGCCGTAGTCCATAAAGCACCTCCCCTGCTGGGTGAGCATACGGTGGAAGTGCTGAAAGATCTATTGGATTACTCCGCGCAGGAAATTGCATCCTTGCGCGACAGGAATATAATCTGATCGTCGGGGTTTCTTTGCAAAAATTGGGGAGTACCTAACTATGGAGGACAAACCAGTGAATGTCACCCCGAGCGAAGCGGGCGTCAGTTGCCCTGCAGAGCGAAGGGTCTCACGAGAATGGGAGCCCAATTCGGGCTCCCATTCTCGTGGATTCTTCACTCCCTTCAGTCGCTCACATCGTCCCGATGTCCTTCGGGAGAATGACAGGTTTGGAATATTAATACAGACCCCTGGCAAAATTTGAATCTGCGCAGCCTCTGCCCGGATGAAATTACTTCCGCCAGCGCGGAACGCGCAGCGGAATTTTTTCTTCCCCCAATGTCTGGCAGAACTCTCTCAACCGTTCATACGCTCCCTGCCATTTCAGGTCCGCGAGCTTTTCCTGGAGCGGGACATCCTCACGCAGAGTCCCCAGTTGACGATACAGCAGGGCTTCCTCGCGATGAGCCGCCAGGCTCTCCGCCAGGCTGGCAGCCCGCCCGGGACTGATGGAGCTCAACTGCCATTTCAGCGGGTCAGCCGGGATAGATTCAATATGCCCAAAGCGAGCCAGCACTGCCGAGGTGGATTTCGCTCCCCAGCCGGGGATGCCTGGATATCCATCCGCCGAATCGCCCACCAGCGCCAGCCAGTCCGGGATGGATTTCGGGCTCACACCGAACTTCTCCACCACGCCGGCTTCATCGATGACGATCTCCCGCTTGCGGTCCCAGCACACGACTCTGCTGCCCGAAACCAGTTGTGCCAGGTCCTTGTCTGGCGAGCCGATCACGAATTGCTCCACAGATTTATTGCTTTTGAAGCGCTTTACCGCAGAAGCAATTGCATCGTCGGCTTCGAATTCCACCATCGGCCAGACCACAACTCCCAGCGCCGAGACCGCTTCCTCAGCCAGCGGGAACTGTGCCAGTAACTTTGGGTCCACGCCTTCACCCGTTTTGTATCCGCTATAGAGATCATTGCGAAACGACTCGATCACGTGGTCGAATGCGACGCCCACATGGGTCACACCATCGCTCTGCAGCAGCATCAACAGGCTGCGGAGCAGTCCGAGAGTAGCGCCAACCTCACGTCCGTCTGGCGCTTTCTTCGGGGGCGCGCCGAAATGGTTGCGGAAGAGCTCGTATGTGCCATCGATCAGATGTATCTTCATGTTCAATCAATGATAAGTGAGATGTAGTTCTTACTTCTTCTTTGTACTTCTCTTTGATTTTCCGTCGAGCTTGAGAGTACCTGAAGCATCACGGTGGGTCCCTGTTGTCTGACGCACCTCGAAATTTGGACCCTTGCGGATCACGTAGTCGATCGCCCTGGCGTGTCCCAGTCCCAATCCATAATCCTTCTTGAGCCAGGCGATGATCTCCTTCGACTCTGTCAGGTTTTTCTTTTTTGCCTCCGCAATAAAGTCATTGGGTGTCTTGCCGGTCTTTTCTTCGACATTATCCAAATACGCTTGAAATGACATGATCTCTCCGATCTGTGATTAGATTTTACTTCACAGGCGCATCCAAAAACTCATTAATCATTGACACTAACCAATCGGAGCGATCGGCAATGCCGATGTGGGAGGTAGCCGGCAAAATGGCAAGCTGTGAATTCGGCAGGCCTGCTGGCGTATCGCCGAAGATCCCTCCACCAAACAGCCGGAACATCTCCACCGCGTGCTCGGGGCGAATCAGATCGGAATCGCCGATCATTACCAGCGCCGGGGCCTTGATCCCGCGCATCTGCTGTTCGGAGAAATCCTTGAGCTGACGGTCCATCTGCGTCTTTTTTTCGAAGAGTCGGTTGAAGTCCTCGGGGCGAGGCGCAATGCGCATGTACTCATCATGGAACGGCGAACCATACATCATCTCGGGTTTCATCTGGCCCAGGCCTTCCATCAACCCCGGGTGGATGCCGCTCAGGGTGTAGCTCACCGACATCAGCACCAGCTTGCGCAGCATCTCAGGATGCCGGACGGCGAAATGCAAGGCGACGAAGCCGCCTGTACTGTACCCAAGGATGTCCGCCTGTTCAATTCCCAGCTGCGGAAGCGCCGCGCCAACGTCTTCCGCCATCCCTTCGACGGTCAAAGGGCGGTCAATATCCGCGGTGCGGCCGTGTCCCTGCAGCTCGAATGCAATGACATGGCGCGTTTTCGCGAGACCCGGCAGGACTCTTCCGAAAGAGGTGCCGATCCCAGAGAAGGCGCCATGCAGCAGCACCAGTGGCTGCCCTTCCCCGTGCATCTCGTAGTACATTTCAAGTCCGTTCACAGAAACGTAGCCTTGTGTATGGTACCTGGCCAGATGGTCCATCGCGTGCATCTCTGGTGGACTGTGGCTGCGCTCCATATGCCAGGTCTGGATGATGTCCAGCGAGGCGGGGCGTACGGATGCCGCACCTCTATGTTCCTGTAATAGCACCA
>DATFET010000339.1:0-6143 GCA_035250835.1 Anaerolineales bacterium | reverse complement strand
CGACGCACTTGCGGTAAGGCGTCTCGATGAAGCCGAAGTCATTGATCCGGGCGAAGCTCGACATGGAGCTGATCAGACCGATGTTCGGACCTTCAGGCGTCTCGATCGGGCAGATGCGGCCATAGTGAGAGTGGTGAACGTCACGGACATCGAAGCCAGCACGCTCGCGGCGCAGGCCACCGGGTCCCAGCGCAGACAGCGTCCGCTTATGGCGCAGTTCCGCAAGCGGGTTGGTCTGATCCATGAATTGAGATAGCTGGGATGAGCCAAAGAACTCACGCAGAGCCGCCACGACCGGACGGATGTTCACGAGCGTCACCGGCGACAATTGCTCCTGGTCGCGGATAGACATGCGCTCCTTGATGACGCGCTCCATACGACGCAGGCCGATGCGCAGCTTGTTCTGAATCAGTTCACCCACCGTCTTGACGCGGCGGTTGCCGAGGTGGTCAATATCATCGGCGGGTTCGACACCATTGTTGATCTGGATCATGCGCCGCAGCAGACGAATCACGTCCGACTTTGTCACCGTGCGATGCGGGATCGGGACATTCAAATCCAGTTTTTGATTCAACTTGTAGCGACCGACGCGTTCGAGATCATAATGGCGCTGGTCGAACAACTGCTCTTCGAGGAACTGGCGAGCGTTGTCGAGCGTAGCCGGATCGCCAGGACGCATCTTTCTAAAGAACTCGATCAATGCCGCTTCGGCGATCGTCTGATTGCCGGAGAGATCCCATTGAGGTTCCTGCTTGAGCGTGGATGCAATGAAGAGGCGTTCGGGGTTATTATCCACATCCTGGAACAGGGACAGCAGTTCTTCATCCGAGCCGGTCTTCAACGGGGTATCCTTGATGCCGTCGTTGACAGCAGCCAGGGCGCGCAGGAAGACCGTGATCGGCACAGTGCGCTTGCGGTTGAACTTCAGGATAATGTAATCGGACTTGCGGGTTTCGAACTCCATCCAGGCGCCGCGGTCTGGGATCAGCTTGGACATGGCGAGCAGACGTCCTGTGGCGCGATCGGTGGGGGCTTCGAAGTAAACGCCCGGGGATCGGATCAACTGTGAGACGACGACGCGCTCTGTCCCGTTGATAATGAACGTGCCTTTATCCGTCATCTCGGGGAAGTCGCCGAGGAAGATATCCTGCTTGATCGGCTCGGGTACATCGGGTCCTGCCAGCAACACCGAAACGTACAGCGGGCTGGCATAGGTCAGATCGCGCTCCACACATTCCTCGATCGAATGCTTGGGCTCGCCGAACCAGTATTTCAGGCCCCACTGCTTGGACTCAGCGCTGCGGCTGGGGAAATAGAGTTTCATGCCCTTGTTATACGATTCGATCGGGGAGACTTCATGGAGGAGATCGCCCAGCCCCTCGCGCTTGAGGCGCTCGAATGAATCCAGCTGGATTTCAATTAAATTGGGAAGTTTGATATTTACGGGAATACGCGCATAACTCTTGCGGGGTAAAGAAGAAGACATCCGGTTTACTCCTAACTGGGTATGTGCGCCGTTACGAACTACCGCATCTCATCCCTGAATTTAGTTCTTGCCAGGTAACAGATGCAATTCAAAGACAAAGGATCGTACAAGATGCGGTATACACACGAAGACATCCCGCGTTGTCTGGCGGGATAGCAAACTATGATTATATATGAAGAATGGTCTATTTGCAAGGGGTTTTTGGTTTTTCCTCCCTGTTTTGATTCCGTGCACCTTTTGATTCTAACACACTCTCTGACGTACGCAACCTACAATCATCCTACGGGTTTTGAGTATAGAGTTCGCAAATCTAAAATCCGGAGGCGACATGGCGACAGCACAGGCAACGGCAACTGTCAACGACAGGCGAGAGATCTTTGGCTGGGCAATGTATGACTGGGCGAACTCTGCCTTCAGCACCACTGTTGGCACAGTGTTCCTCGGACCTTATATCGCATCGCTTGCCGCAACCGCGGCGGAGACCTATCCAGACGGTCTGGCTCGCTTCCTTGGGATTCCCGTCGCACCCGATTCATTCCTCCCCTACTGCATTTCATTCTCTGTTGGTTTGCAGGTGTTGTTCCTGCCCATTCTTGGAGCAATCGCAGATTACTCCCATTTGCGCAAACGCATGATGCAGATATTTGCGTTCATCGGCGCCATTTCCACCATCCTGATGTTCACGGTCACAGGAAACCTGTGGTGGCTGGGTGGAGTGCTATTCATCATCGCCAATCTTGCCTTTGGCGCGGCTATTGTTTTTTACAACGCCTATCTGCCGGATATCGCCAGCGAAGAGGAACGGGACCGGGTCTCGTCATACGGCTGGGCCATGGGATACCTCGGCGGCGGCATCCTGCTCGCACTAAACCTGGCATTCTTTATATTCAGTGAAGATCTGGGTGTGCCGTCGGATTTGGCGGTCCGCATCAACCTGGCTTCGGCGGGGATCTGGTGGCTGGGCTTCTCGTTCATCACCTGGTCGCGCCTAAGACCGCGCCATGCCGCGCGTCCGCTCCCTGCGGGTGAGAACTATGCCAATGTTGGCTTCAAACAGCTTGGAAGGACCTTCCGCGAGATCAGGCATTTCCCTGAGACTCTTAAGTTCTTACTGGCCTATTTCCTGTACAACGATGGGATCCAAACTGTCATCGCGGTCTCTTCCATCTTTGCTGCGGCACCGCTTGCACGCGGCGGCGTCGGGCTGGACCAAGATACACTGATCGCGGCGATCTTGATGATCCAGTTTGTGGCTTTCTTCGGCGCGCTGTTATGGGGCAAACTGGCAAAATGGATCGGCGCCAAACAATCCATCATTGTCAGTTTAATCATCTGGTTCGGGGTGGTGCTCTATGCATTTTTTGGCTTGCAGGGAGATGACCGTGTGATGGAGTTCTTTATCCTGGGTGTGTTCATCGCCATCGTCCTGGGCGGCTCACAGGCCATCAGCCGCAGTCTCTTCGCCCAGATGATTCCCAAAGGGAAGGAAGCGGAGTTCTACTCATTTTACGAAATTAGCGAGCGCGGCACTTCCTGGACGGGTCCGCTGATCTTTGGGCTGGCAAATCAAATCACAGGGAGCCTGCGCTGGGGAATTCTGGCGCTGATCATTTACTTCGCGGCAGGCTTGCTGGTGCTGCCATTCGTCAATGTTAAAAAGGCGATGGATGACGTTAAGACGTACGATTCGATTGAGAAGTAGTTTGCGCTTTAAACCGACGAGCCGGAGATGTGACACCGGCTCGGTTTGTTTTACAACTTTGGCAGAACAATGGACTTTTGTCCTTGATACTTCCCCTTTTTATCCGCATACGAGACTTCGCATTCCTCATCCGCTTCGAAGAACAGGACCTGCGCCAGGCCTTCGTTGGCGTAGATCTTGGCAGGCAGCGGCGTGGTGTTGGAAATTTCGAGAGTGACATATCCCTCCCACTCCGGCTCAAAGGGAGTCACATTCACAATCAAACCACAACGTGCATACGTCGATTTTCCGAGGCAGACCGTGAGCACCTTGCGCGGGATGAGGAAGTATTCCACAGTGCGAGCCAGGGCAAAAGAATTGGGCGGGATGATGCAGACGTCACCTTTAAACTCGAACATGGATTTCGGGTCGAAGTTTTTAGGGTCGACGATGGCAGAATGGACATTTGTGAAAATCATAAATTCATCCGCCACGCGAATGTCGTAACCATACGAGGAGACGCCGTAGGATATGACGCCATCTCGAACCTGTCTGTCGACAAACGGTTCGATCATCCTTTGTTCGTGCGCCATCCTGCGAATCCAGTGGTCAGGTTTAAGTCCCATAGTCTCTCCAGTTCGAGTTATTCTTCCACAGTCACATTATCTTGACGGACAGCTCACTTTACAACGATTACAGCCTCAGTCAGCTTGTCCGATTCTACTTCAACCCAGCGCTCGTATCTATTTCCATTATATAACAGCAGGATGCGATAAGACCCGGCAGGCAGGTCACCAATCCCGGCGTTTTCCTCACCGGTCAGCATCTTCTCATGGTAAGTCGTTTCATAGTAGACAAAATCCGCGGCCTGGCTTTGAATGGCGTGATGTTCGAGCGTAAACTCTGCCGTCTCCACAAGCTGACCTGTCTGGTCGATGACAGAAAGCTGAAGCGCGCCCAAAGGGGAACCAATCTCGCCTTGATTGGGAACCAGCCAAAGCTCGGGATTCTCCGTCGAAGACTCAGCCTCCACCTCCCGGCGGCGGACTTCGAAGTGGAGATGGCTGCCGATCGCCACACCGGTCTGCCCCACTTCGCCGATCTGCTCGCCGGCTGCGATCTTTTGTCCATGCTCGACAAGAATCTTCGAGAGATGAGCATACAGCGTGTACAGACCATCCGCGTGCTCGACTACAACCAGGTTGCCGTAATAATCCCTCCAGGGACTGTAGATCGGCTGGCTGTCCGGGCCGGCAAAGATCACAACACCATCCCCCGCAGCATGGACAGGTGTGCCAAACTTGTTCAGGAATTCCACACCTGTGTGCGGATCACGCCTCCCGTCCGCGGTGGAGGCGTAGCGGTACGTAACATCCACTGACGTGTTACCGGGCGGATGGATCGGTCGCTGGAGGAGGAAGTGGCCATCTGTGGTGCAAAAGTCCGCGACGGATGAATCACAGGCTTGCGGTGTGATGGTCAGCTTTGGAGGTATAGGTGTAGGAGTCTGTGTAGGGGGGATGGTTGTACGTGTCGGTTGATGAACGATGATCGTAGGCATTGGTGTTGGAACAGGTTCAGGAGTTTGAGCAGGAGCACAGGAGGCGAGGAACAATAAAGCCAAGAAAACGATCGGAGCTTGATTCATAATAATGAACTTGTCTTTGCGAGGATGTTTACTGCACGAAGTAATCGCCCATCAAATGAGGAGATTGCTTCGTCGTGGCGCCTGTCTCGACTGCTTGCGTCTCAACCAATGGACGCCACTTCTCGCAATGACAAAAACCAGCTAAATCCCACCGCGCTCGGTCATCGTCTGGCGGATTTCCTTTTCAAGCCTGTCGGCTTTCGCTTCGAGTTCTTTCAGTTCCGCCAGCATCTTTTCGCCGGCGGATGGATCTTCCAGTGAATGAAGGTTGACGCGCACGTTAAAGCCTGCAGCGGTCAGGGCGGCGCGGCACATCGCAAATCCGGACATCGCATCACTGATGGCGTTGACGTTTCCCTTTTTCACACACTTCAGTGCCAGCTCCATGACCTTGACCACCTGTTCCGAGACATGCAGGGGAATATGCGCTGCGTTCAATGTAGCAGTGACGACCGCGGCAGAACGAACAGCTTTCTCCTCATCGGTCTCCTTCGGAAGCCTGAACGTGCCCATCAATACCTCGAACGCGGAGGCATCGTCATCGGCGGCCTGGGTCAATTCCTTACGAAAGTTTTCGGCCACAACACGGATTGCCTGCATCTCTGCTTCCACCTCAGCGTACTTCTTCTTGCCCATGGTTAGACTCGCGACCATTGCCACGAGTCCCGCACCCATGGCGCCGGCGTACGCAGCCGCGGCTCCTCCTCCTGGCGTCGCCGTCGGCGCAGCCAGTTCCTCGATGAACGAGGGTCGATTTTCGGGCAGTGTTGAGGCGTTCGACTCGTAGAGTCTGGATTCCAGGATCTGGGCCTTGTCGAACTGGTCCAACTGCATATACCAGACGGCGGCGTCCGTCAACGCGTCCTGAGGAATCAGTCCAACCAGCTCGCTGTGATGGATGCCGACTCCATATCGCTCCGCTTCGCGACGGATCATTTCGACGACGCGCGCCACGGGCGTTTCGCGAAAGTTGGTGAGATTCATCGAGACCTGGGCGCGTCCCTCCACGAGCAACCCGAGCCCTTTGACGTAGCGAAGCCCTCCTGAAGACTGACGGACTGCTCTGGCGATCTTTTTGGCGATATCCACCTCGCTGGTCGTGAGATAGACATTGAAGGCGATCAGCGGATTGCGCGCACCGATGGCGGTCGCTCCGGCCGTCCCGAGCCTGGCAGGACCATAATCAGGCTTGCGTTCCGGGTCGGATTCGATCTCGGTCTTGAGTCTCTCGTATTGGCCTCTGCGGACGTTTTCAAGATTGGCACGCTCGGGACGCGTCGCCGCCGCTTCATATAAATAGACAGGGATGCCAAGCTCGCTGCCGACGC
>DATFET010000315.1:0-2295 GCA_035250835.1 Anaerolineales bacterium | reverse complement strand
CGTGCACTATTATGAGGCCGAGTCATTTCTGGAGCAGTCGCTGAAATGTAAGCATGTATTAATAGAAGGGATTTATACTCATCTTGCCAATTCAGAAGATCCAAAACTGACGCATGCCCGCCAGCAGTTGGATAGGTTTCGGGAGG
The DNA here is from genome assembly GCA_035250835.1 of Anaerolineales bacterium. Classification (GTDB taxonomy): domain Bacteria; phylum Chloroflexota; class Anaerolineae; order Anaerolineales; family Villigracilaceae; genus Defluviilinea. The sequence continues at coordinate 2,149 of DATFET010000315.1, read as the reverse complement.
TTTTGCGGTTTTATGAAAAGCGGAGCCTTCCAACGCCGATGCGGCACATGGCGAATTCCGCTGCGATCCTGCAATTCCCTGAAAGCCACATGGATCTGGTGCGGCCTGGGTTGATGCTGTACGGCGTCTATCCTGGCGGTGTGACGAAAACGGTTGAACTTGCTCCTGCACTCAAATGGAAATCCCGCGTGGCGTATTCCAAGATCACACTGGCCGGTCATCCTGTCAGTTATGGGTCGTTGTGGCAGGCGGAGGCGGCGACCAGGATCGTCACCGTCCCGTGTGGATACGCGGATGGATATTTTCGGCGCATGACCAACAAAGCGCAGGTATTGATCAACGGCAAGAGATATCCGCAGGTGGGCCGCATCTGCATGGACCAGTGTATGGTCAATACCGGTGATGAGGCTATCCAGGTCGGAGATGAGGTTGTATTATTGGGCGATGGCATCGCTGCCCATGATCTGGCTGAATGGACAGGCACAAACGAATATGAAGTGCTTACGAATATCAGCGCACGTGTGCCAAGAATCTACCTCCGCGAGGGATGGTAGAATGGGGCAATTTTGTTTACGAGGTGAGTTGTGAAAGATCTGGTCCGAAAATATTCAGCGATTTTCATGATCGCTGCTGTCATTGTCGTCCTTGACCAGTTGACGAAGTCCCTGGTGCGGGCGCACATTCCTCAGGGTGCTGTCTGGCTGCCCGAGTCGCTCATGTGGTTAAGCCCGTATGCGCGCATTGTTCACTGGTATAACACAGGCGCGGCTTTTGGCATGTTCAAGGATGCGAGCATGATCCTTACAGTGCTCGCTTTTGTGGTGATTACAGCCATTCTTTTTTATTATCCTCAGGTGGATCGCGAAGACTGGGCTTTGCGTCTGGCGTTGAGTCTGCAATTGGGCGGGGCGTTGGGCAACCTGGTCGACCGTCTGACGATTGGTCATGTGACAGATTTTATTTCCGTGGGAAGTTTCCCGGTCTTCAACATTGCAGATGCAAGCATCACGATTGGGGCAGTGGTGTTGTTCCTGGGGGTCTGGATCAAGGAGCGCGCCGAGAAACAGTCTGAAACTCCGGTCGAGATCAAAGGTGAAACGACCGGTGAGTGACCGCATTTTACACTTCCATTTTGAAAAGGAGACTCCTGAACGGCTCGATCGATTTCTCGTTGGGCAGTTGCAGGAGTTTTCGCGTTCGCGCATCCAGGGTTTGATCCTGGCTGGTTTTGTGGATGTGGACGGTCGCGCCGCGAAAAAGGCCGGTCAAGCACTCGAGAGTGGATCCAGTGTGACGGTTCGGATTCCGCCGCCCGCGCCGACTAACCTGATCCCCGAGCAGATTCCCCTCGACATCCTCTTCGAAAACGAAGACTTGCTCGCGATCAACAAACCAGCCGGAATGGTTGTCCATCCGGCTGTAGGTCATGCCAACGGGACGCTGGTCAACGCGGTATTGGGATATGATCCCGAAATCGAAGGGATTGGCGGCGAGGAACGTCCGGGCATTGTCCACAGGCTGGACAAGGAAACGTCAGGCTTGATCCTGCTGGCTAAGAACGAACGCGCTCATCGCTGGCTGCAGGACCAATTCCGTTTGCGGAAAGTAGACAAAACTTATCTGGCGCTGGTGGATGGCAAACCACCTACACTCGCTGGCCGCGTCGAAGCGCATATCGGGCGGGATCCAAGTCATCGCAAACGAATGGCAATCGTCCCGGAAAGCCGCGGTCGCGAAGCCATCTCTGAATACAGGACTCTTGAAAGTTTCAAGTCGCATACTCTTCTGGAATTTCATCCCCTGACCGGGCGCACGCACCAGATCCGCCTGCACTGTGCATTTTTGGGGTGTCCGATTGTGGGAGATGAAGTGTACGGTAGAAAAAAGCCCTCCATCGAACTGGACCGTCACTTCCTCCACGCTTATCGCTTGAAGATCATTTTGCCCGCTGAAACGGAAACAAGATTTCTGGAAGCGCCGCTACCCGAGGAATTGGAACAAGTCCTTCGATCCTTGCGTAATGAATCATGATCGACCACTTGATCCTGGTCAGGCATTCCCTGCCTGAGATTAAGGAAGACGTTCCTGCACGTGAGTGGAGACTTTCAGAAGAGGGACGAGAGCGTGCACACCGCCTGGCAGAAAAGCT
>DATFET010000268.1:0-4341 GCA_035250835.1 Anaerolineales bacterium | reverse complement strand
ATCCTCGATACGGATGAACGCGGCAAGCAGACCAAGAAGGTCAGGGAACAACTGGAGGAAGTGCAGTAATTCTCCAGCCGCTGTCTCTCGCGGCGACAATACGAATCTTAAACAGAATGTCCCGAAACGTTTCGGGACATTTTTGTCTTCTCTTATTTCAACAACCCACTCTTATCACTGAGCTGTCTGCTGTACCCGTCGGTCCATACACCTGCAAATAATAGGACAGGCTTTCGCCTGCCTCCAATGGAATGGTCTCGCTCCAGGATGTGGAATTGGCCGGTAACTCGGCGACCGCTTCCCCGTCGCGGAAGACGCGGTACCCTGTCTCATTGGTTGCCCTGTCTTCCCACGCCATGCTGAACGAAATATTGCCGCCGCTGCAGGTGAAATCCCAGGTTGGGAAGGTGGCCGGGGGTGGCGGCAGGGTTTCTGTAGGTGGGGGAGTCAGGGTGGGGACGACCCAATAACTGCCGCTTAACTCCACATATTCACCCCACAGCCAGCAGGTGCCAGAGCTGCTTTCCGGAGAATTCACCAGCCAGAAGTTAGTCGGTTCATAACGCCCGATGATCTCAAGCTTCACGGTTGCCAGATAAGTGAAGATGACCCGGTATTCCTGGCCGGGACCTTCACGGCAATTGGTCTGCTCGAGCACCGTCAGCATGGGCGTGGAGTAGGTGGGCGTGATCGTTGGCGTGACGCCGGCTGTGGATCCACCATTGGGAGTGGGTGTTTTTGTCGTCGTGACCGCGGCTGTCGCATCGGTTGGAACGTCACTGCCAATATCTGCCTGTGCTGTAAGAGTCGAGGCGATGGTGGTCGCGGCCTGGTCATTCACAGAAATGGGTTGCGCAGTTCCAGACAGTGTGCATGCCAGCAGTGCAAGGATAAGGACAGACCCAGCCAGCATGGATTTAGAGTTGTGAGTCATGATCATTTATCCAAATTCAATTGCTCGAGGTGAAAGGCTCTGCCGATCATTTTATCATCTTCGTATATATGGTTTTGCAAACTGAACTTAAAACGAAATCCCGTAGTCGATGGTTCCGATTACAAAGTTATTTCACCATTAGCCCGTTCATTGAAAATGTCATGCACCTCGGTTAATAAAAATAACCCACGACTCATGTAGTGAGCGTGGGTTATTTTGACTAAGTGCAGTTGTAACTATTCAGTAGGTTGTCCGGAATTACCGGGAACGATCTGGAAGTTGCCTTTGCCTCTGACACCATTTACGTCGGATGTGTTCATCGCATATTGGAGCACCGCGTATGCAATTGCATCCGAGTTGACATCAAGGGCTATCAGGCCACGCCCGGGAGGTGTACTCCCAGCACCACTACCTGTACCGGCAAATGTATCGCAAGCCAGGTGATAACAAGGATCATACTGCGCGCCGGCGATGCCACCCCAAAGTGCAACTTCATCTGCTGTCTTGAGTCCTTCAGCGCCTGTGAAAAGACCACCGGAGGGAATTCCGTTCGCAATGAACGGACCATAATCCGAACGGCCCGTGAAGTCTGTGCCCTTGAAGGGGATGCCAACGCTGGTAAAGTATCTCTCAAAGGTCGCCTCGATCTGAGCTGAGCCGGCCGGACCCGGACCTGCGCCAACCGCATCCGAATCATCCCCATCATAGATGAAGAAGACGTAATTGGGCGAGCCGACCATGTCGAAGTTCAGATAGAGAGCGATCTTATCCTTCTCAGCCTGGCTCAAACCGTTTACGTATGCAGTGGAGCCGACCAAGCCGGCTTCCTCAGCACCCCACCAGGCAAAGCGCACTTTGTTGCGCGGGTTGACCTTTGCCATCTGTTCAGCCACTTCCAACAGTGCAGCAGACCCCGAGCCATTGTCGTTGATCCCTGGCCCTGCCTGGACTGAGTCAAGATGCGCCCCGGCCATCACAACATTATTGGGATCGCCACTCTGTGATTCTGCAATCACGTTATATTGGGTGATGTTTTGAGGCGGATCGACCTGGACATGTGCCGTCGAGCCAGGCTGGGAGAGCGCTTGGCCATTAGCGAATGACCCACCGACAACGGGTATGCTTGCATTGAAGGGCAGCAGTGTTCCAATAATGAGAGCCTCACGGTCGGGGGTATTGCCCTGGTTGAAGATGATCACGGCAGAAGCGCCAGCGGCCTGCGCATTCTGTGCCTTTACAGCGAAGGTGCAGGTGCCGCGTTGGACCAGGGCGATATTGCCTGCGGGGAAACCGGCGAAATCGGCAGCTTCACAACCGCTGGTGCTGGCGCGAGGGGGCACGAGATTAATATCGACTGCCGTTACTGACGCAGTCACATTTCCAGAACCCGAACCTGTGAAAGCGCCGGTCTCATAGGTGGCGGCTACAGGTGTGAGCTGTTCCAGAATCGCCGGAGCGAGATATACAAACGGAAAAGCATTGAGCGTTACGTTATAGCCTGCGGCGGTCATTCGATCGACTACGTACTGAACGCTCGCTTCGTAACCCGGGGTCCCCGCGGCGCGAGTGCCGCCATTGGCATCAGCAATGGCCTGGAACGCCGCCTGGTGTTCACGCACACCTTCGAGGGTGACACACTCCAGCAGTTTTTGATGGGTGTTGTTGACACGAGTATCGCAGGACTCAGGTCCAGCTGATGCGGCAGGCGCAAAAGCAAAGACAGCCCCAAACATCGCCAGAACGATCAACAAGCGAATGGTTTTGCTTATCATTAAACTCTCCTCATAGTTAATGGTTAGTCAATTTTGTGTTTGCTATCTTTATAAACAGGTCGTCGAGCAAGGATCATCAGGCAGTGGATACACCTCCTTTCATCCGAAATAAAAACCGCCGAAGAAGTTTTTATCTTCGGCGGTCTGGCGATCTACAGACTCTACGCTTCAAGTCCACAGACCCACGACTTTCGAAGAGTCTCCGCCTCGCGACGGGTTTGCCTTTTCGACTCCAGTCCGTACAAAATTGGATTGGAATTATGTCAATTATAACAATTCACAGAACACGATTCAAGAACTAAAAGGTTACAGAAATACTCCTTCATACTTTGCATCATTTCTTTTTGTGGGCGCGTCCGCCGATGCGGAAATATTTCAGCCTGCCTTTGTCATCGCGAAAAAATTCCCCAAGGGCATCTTTGTACGGCTCATCCAGACCGATGACCTTGTCATGTTCGTAAAAGGAAAACCTCATGAGCGGCATGGCTGGTCCGGGTGGCGTATCGGGCATCGGAAAGCCGCCGAGCGGGATGTGGTGATAGATCAGATACCCACCTTTGATCTTCAGATCGAAACATTCCGTGCCGATTCGATAACGGCCCGTGTAGGTTCGAAGCTCACTGGATGGGACATCGATGGGTTTCGGAGGTTCTGATTTTGCATTGAAATAAAGTTTCAGAGCTTGTGAAAACACACCCGCTGTAATGATGCCGCCGTCATCGCTGTTGGTCAGAACCGCGCACGCAAAATCCTCAGCGGGGATGAAGAAGAAATAAGCCTGCTGGCCATGGGTCGCGCCGCCGTGAGCGTATGCAGTCAGATCACCCACTTTGCGGATGAACCAGGTGATCCCCATCATGCCGCGCGCTCCGGCGTCCGCCTGGGGGACTCGCATCGCCTTGAGACTCTTTCCCGTGATGATGTTCTTTTTTCCCTGACTCATGTGGAAGCGGGCATATTTCAGCAGGTCGCGGGCCGTGCTTACGACTCCTCCCACGCCGTTGCCTGCCCGGCCGATTGCCCACGGCCGCGCCACCCGGACTTTGCCTTTTAGCTTCTGATGACCCACGACAAAGCGATGGGTGAACAGAATATCGCTTGGATAGAAGAAGGTCATATCCAGCCCGAGCGGATCGAGCAGCATCTCCTGCACCGCCTGTTCATAGGTTTTTTTCGTAACCACTTCGATGATGCGCGAAGCGACATTGAAGCCGGTGTTGTTATAGGACCAGATCGTCCCCAGCGGCTGGACCTGCGGCAGCCTGGCGATATCCTTCACCATTTTATCGAGCGCGTCGTCGCCATTGCCGAAATCGTTGAAGTAATCGCCGACCCACCCTCCCATGTGCGTCAGCAGCTGCCGCACGGTGACCTTTTCAGTCACTGTTTTATCTTTTAGCCTGAAATCCCTGAGATATCTTTTCACAGGGGCATCGAGATCCACTTTGCCCTGCTCGACAAGCATCATCATCAAAGTCCCTATATACGTTTTGCTGATCGAACCTGTTTGAAAGAGCGTGTCCGCGGTCACAGGGAGGGGATTCTCCACGCTGGTGATCCCGAAGCCGGCGGTGTATTCCGTCCCTTTGTGGTAAATGCCAAGAGCAACGCCGGGGACATCCAACCGTTTCATTT
>DATFET010000249.1:0-4152 GCA_035250835.1 Anaerolineales bacterium | reverse complement strand
GCCTTCGTCGGCCGGCTTGAACGAAGCCAGCTTCTTCATCATGCGGCTCTTGCGGCGGGCAGCGTTGTTCTTGTGGATCACGCCTTTTTCAGCAGCCTTGTCGAGGGCGCTGATCGCCTTCAACACGGCTTCCTTTGTTTGCGGGTCTCCCGCATCGAAAGCTGTGCGTGCCTGGTTGACAGCAGTACGGGCAGCACCGCGCACGTTGCGGTTGTTCAAGCGGCGCTTCTCGTTCTGCTGATTACGTTTGATTTGTGACTTGATATTAGCCAAGGTCTTCCTCCGAAAAATTCTTGTCGCAGTTCCCGCTGCTGCGGGAACCTAGCTTTATGGATGAGTAGCGGCTTACGTGTGCCGCGAAGCAGTATTTTACATGAGGCTATTCGTTTTGTCCAGCAGATTATGGCTTCGCCGTGATGACTACAAAGTAGCCGCCAAACAGGCTCTCGTCCGAAGTGACGTAGGCGACGCCGATTACGGTGGAATCCGCCTGCAGTAGATCCTCACTATTCTGCGGGTTACTCATCCACCAGTCAAAGGCAGTCTGCGGAGTGGCATTCGGTGATGCGTAAATAAACTCTGCCACTTCTGAGGCGGTGAAGCCAGCCCTGGACACGCGCTCCTCTGGTGTAGATTTATCGAGACCGATGTCGCTGAAATAGTGATTGCAGAGCATATCGACGGCATGATTTTTGGCAGCCGCGGCGAGCTGGGTATTGGTGCTCAACGCCGTCAGGCTGCTGCCCGTCCGCTCATCGTTGATCAGCGTTTGAAGCTGGGTGACGTAGGCAGCATTTTCCTCGAAATCGCACTGCGCCGTGGTCCCGCTGGCTGAGGTGGATGTGGCAGCCTGGGTGGCTGCCTGTCCCGCGGCGGCTGTCAGTGTTACGGGCGTTGAAGTTGAAGGCAGCGTAGCGGTCGGCGTCACGAGGTTGACCGGGATCTGCAGGACTTGTCCAACGGCAAGGGCGTTGGCATCCTCGATCGCATTTTCTTCCATAATATTTTCTGTGATGCTGTTGAATTTGACAGCTATGCCAGCCAGCGTGTCGCCCGGCAGGACGCGGTACTCGATCAGTCTGCCGCTCGGCAGGTCAGCGGGAACGGGCGTCGTAGTGGGAAGAACGCTTCCGGGCGGTGGAATGGTGATGGTCTGCCCTACAAAGATCACACCGTTATTGGCCTCCATGGCCTCCTGGTTCTGATAGTAGATGAGCAGCACGCCATCCGGACCCAGGTTATATCGTTGAGCGATGGCGTCCAGAGAATCGCCTTCCTGGATAACATACGGGAAAGGTTCCGACGGGGTTGAGGTCATGGTAACTGTGGGCGTGGCAGTCTCGGTGGGGGTGAGCGTCGGTGTGGATGTGGTCGTGGGAGTAAATGTCAAAGTGGCGGTCGGGGTATCGGTCGCGAACATGGCGCCGAGCGGCTTGCCCGGGCTTGCCAGCCAGACAATCAGCATGATGATCCCGATGACGACCAGGGCGACAGCGCCATACACGAGAAATGGCCCCCTCTGGTTTCGTTTTTTGTAGCTATTGAGCAGATTCGATGGATTTGGCGGCTTTCGATTCAGCATATGAATTCCTTTTACAGAGTGCCGCATATTTTCCTAAACATGCCTTTTGAATTTACATCGATCAATTAATTCAAGAGCAAAGTTTTATGGGACAAGCGGCAAGCCTGAGAGAGTCGTTGAACTGCAACCCTCCGGGCAGTGGATAATTCTACCTGAAAAACAGGGGAAAGTATACAGGCATACAAGCAGGCAGGGAAACAAGCCCTTAGATCACTTGTTTCCCTGCATCATGCTTCCGCGTGTACGGTTCTATCGCCCCAAATGTGTCTTCAAAAATTGACCGGTGTACGATCTTTTTGCTTTTATCACCTGCTCAGGAGTGCCTTCGGCGATCAATTCACCGCCCCGGTCTCCGCCTTCCGGACCCAGGTCGATGAGCCAGTCTGCGATCTTGATGATGTCGAGGTTGTGCTCGATGATCAGGACCGAGTTACCCGCATCCACCAGCCTCTGCAGGACCTCGATCAGCTTATGCACATCCGCAGCATGGAGTCCCACCGACGGCTCATCCAGGACGTACAGCGTGCGTCCGGTGGCGCGGCGGGAGAGTTCTTTCGAGAGCTTGACTCGCTGCGCCTCACCGCCCGAGAGAGTCGTAGCAGGCTGCCCGATGCGGATGTATCCCAGCCCTACTTCCTGAAGGAGTTTTAATTTGTTCAGCATGGGCGGGTAATTCCTGAACTCCTCCAGCGCGTGATCGACGGTCATATCGAGCACGTCGGCGATCGAATATTTTTCGCGGAACAGGACCTGCAAGGTCTCGCGGTTGAACCTGCGCCCGTGACAGACGTCGCAGGGCACATACACATCCGGCAGGAACTGCATCTCGATGCGCAGCTCGCCCTGTCCCTGGCAGGCTTCACAGCGGCCGCCGTGCACATTGAACGAAAAACGGCCTGGTTTGTAACCGCGCATCTTGCTCTCGGGCAGCTCGGCATACAGCTTGCGGATCTCGTCGAACAGGCTGGTGTATGTGCCGGGGTTGGAGCGCGGGGTACGCCCGATCGGCGACTGGTCGATGTTGATGATCTTGTCGAGGTGCTCGATGCCCTCGATTCGTCCGTGGCCGCCCGCAATCGTCCGCGCACCCATCAGCTTGGACGCCAGCGCGTTATACAGGATGTCGCTCATCAACGTGGATTTGCCCGACCCCGATACGCCGGTGATGCAGACCAGTTTCCCGAGCGGGATCGTGACATCCATATTCTTCAAATTGTTCGCGGTCGCGCCGACGATCTTTAACGATTTGCCATTGCCTTCCCGCCTCTCCTTTGGGACCTCGACCTGCCTGCGCCCCGAGAGGTATTGTCCGGTCAGAGACTTTGGGTGCACCAGGATCTGCTTGGGCGTTCCCTCCGCGATGACGCGTCCGCCGTGCTCACCCGCCGCCGGCCCCAGGTCCACGATCCAATCTGCTTCACGGATGGTCTCATCGTCATGTTCGACGACCAGCACAGTATTGCCCAGGTCACGCAACCCTTTCAGCGTTTGCAGCAGCCGATTGTTGTCGCGCGGGTGCAGCCCAATGGACGGCTCGTCCAACACGTACAGCACCCCGACCAGCCGCGAGCCGACCTGCGTCGCCAGACGGATGCGCTGCGCCTCGCCGCCGGACAAAGTCGCGGCGGAGCGGTTCAGTGTCAGATAATCCAAACCGACGTTCACAAGGAAAGAGAGCCGTTCGCTGATTTCCTTGATCACGCGCTCGGCGATGGTCTTCTGCTTTGAAGTCAGAGGTGAATTCTTGGCCGAGATCTTCCTGATCCAATCCAGGGTTTTCAGCACCGGCCAGGAGGTGACGGTGATAATGTTGACATCGTCCACGGTGACCGCCAGCGCAGAGGCGTTGAGCCGCTTACCGCCGCATGAAGGACAGGGACGGTCGGACATGAACTCACTGATCTTTTCCCGGATAAATTCGGAGTTGGTCTCGCGATAGCGGCGCTCGAGGTTGGTGATGACGCCCTCGAAAGCACGCGAGAAGCGGAACTCATTCCCGTTCGCGTTCTTATAGGTCATCTGGATCTGGCGCTCGCCGGTCCCATACAGGATGACGTTCATTTGTTCCTGGGTCAATTCACTGACCGGTTTATCGAGATCAATTTTATAGGCGCGGGCTGCAGCTTCGAGTCCCTGCCAGTAGTAGCCGCCTTCCTCCTTGGGTCCGCTCCACTCCATGCTGGCGAGCGCTCCTTCGTTCAGGGTGCGGTCCGGGTCCGGTATGACCCGTTGCGGGTCGATCTCCAGTTTGGAGCCAAGCCCCTGACAATCCGGGCAGGCGCCCTGTGGCGTATTGAAGGAGAAAGTGCGCGGCTCCACTTCGGCAATGCTGACGCCGTGCTCGGGACAGGCGAGATGCTCGGAAAAGTGGATGTCCTCTTTTTTATCCACGAGGTTGACCGAGACATAGCCTTCGCCGAACTTCAATGCTGTCTCGATCGAATCGGTTAGACGGGTGCGGGCTGCCTTGCGTTCTTCCTTGTCTCCATTGTTCGAAATGACGAGACGATCTACAACCGCTTCGATGGTGTGCTGCTTGTAGCGGTCCAGGTTGATCTCGTCGTCGAGGG
>DATFET010000244.1:0-5472 GCA_035250835.1 Anaerolineales bacterium | reverse complement strand
TGGAGCCTCAACAGAACTGCCAATAATTAGGTTGAGAAAATTAGCTGCAAAGGTGGATGGAATTAACCGGTGTGACCTAGATAATGGACAGAAACAAATCGGCGGCAAAAAAGTGCTGGGCCGGTTTCTTAGCTTAGGATTCCTAGAGATGGAGAATTCATGGCTGAAGTTCCGAAGCCGTGTAGTGCAATGCTACCTTGCCGCCAGCCACTTAGACTATATTTTACGTTCAAATGCAAATGCTGAAAAAGAGGTAAAGCGTCTCGTTTCTGAACCTGACTCTTTCTGGATTAGTGTTTTCAGTCTCTACAAAGAGATTGCTTATGACGATGAATCCATCGATCTTGTTTCAAATTTGATTGAAAGTAGTTAAAACCGACAAGGAGGTTACCATGCAGAATAGTCCACGAATTGAATATAAGTTCCCTGCGCCACCGCCTGATGTGCTCAAGCAGATTATTACTAATGATCGTGCCACCGCTGTGCTCGTGGAAACGGCAATGAAAATGGGAGAAGCGCTCTCAAGACCCCTGTCCACCAGCCAAATTCGGTTCATTTATGGGGTTGTGCAACAGATCAAGGCAGATTGGCTGGTAAGCCGTGATGAAAGGAAGAAAGCCAAAGCGCGTCGAACACTTTTGTTGCTTCGTCCGAAAATGGCCTATCGCGCCCGTAAGGAGGGTGGTGCAGTAAAAAATCTCGTAGAGGTATTGGATCCTGCAGTCGTTTTGGTTGGAGATGATGAAGATAACTTCCGCCGTTTCTATGAATTTTTCGAAGCCATCCTGGCGTATCATAAAGCCGCCGGTGGCAAATAGGAGGATGATATGGCTGATCTACCGAAAGGCACAATCACACTGAAGGGCCGCCTGTTTTTGAAATTCAACATCGAGGCATTGACAGGCATCCACATCGGCGGGGCATTTGAAGGCGTTGAGATCGGCGGTGTGGATAAGACCGTGATTCGTAACCCGATCAACAACCGCCCGTATATTCCAGGCTCTAGTCTGCGAGGCAAAGTTCGTTCATTGGTCGAGAAATATCTGGGCAAAAAGCAAAACCAGCGTATCAACCAGGGTTACATCCATTCCTGTCAGGATGAAGATCGAATGGAGTATCCAACTTGTGAAGTATGCCAGGTCTTTGGAGTGCCCGGGGAACGCGAGTTTGGAACTCCGGCACGGCTTGTAGTACGAGATCTGCACCTGAGCGATGGGAGTGCGGACGATCTGGATAAAGCCAATACCGACCTGCCTTACAGCGAAGTCAAAGTGGAAGTGGCAATCGACCGGATTACATCGCAGGCCAACCCACGGCAACTGGAGCGGGTTCCCGCAGGCGCCATCTTCGATAAAGGAGAAATGGTGTACTCCATCTATGAAGGTGAGTTCACCTATGAAGTTGATCAGGGCAAACCGGAACAAGGCAGACTGGATCCACTCCTCGATCTCTCTCATTTCGAGGCCGTTTTGATGGGTCTTTCCCTGCTCGAAGATGATTATCTGGGCGGGGCGGGAGCCCGCGGTTCCGGTCGCATCCAGTTAAAGAACCTGCGCCTGGGTTTCAAACCCGGAAAGTCGGAAAAAAACTCCTATCCTGCAGACCCTGAATGGTTTGACACTGAGTATGCAAGCCTGCCGGAACTGAGAGATGCCTGGGAGCGAATCAAACCGGATATTGAATCGCGCGTCCAGGAATAGGAGTGCGCTATGCCCACATTGGATATCTATCGCCTGACTTTCCGGGATGGCTTGCATGTCGGCTTTCACGGAATCGGCCAGGAGAAAGTATTGGCGCACATCCCCTCGGATACGCTTTTTGCTGCACTGGTGTCCACGCGCTCACACTGGCACGGTGATGCCGATCAATGGGTGGCGAATTTTGGGTCAGAGCCGCCTCTGCGATTGACTTCAGCATTTCCTTACGCCGGCGATGTTCTTTTCTATCCACGGCCTCTTAAAGCACCCATGGTTATGGATCCCAAAGGCTGGCGGAAAATCAGGTTCGTATCTGAAACGATCCTGGGTTACCTGTTAAAAGGTGAAGTCCCAGAGGCATACCTGCTTGCCAGTCAAAATGAAGAACCTGCCAAAGGATTGGGATTGCAAAATGGTTCTCTCTGGCTGGCGATGGATGAAAAAGAGAAGCTTCCCTCCTCTTTGTTGACCAAAAAGATCAAGGGAAAGGTGGAGCGTCTCAACCTAAAGGCGATTCAACGGCAACAGGTGTGGCAGGAAAAAACTATTCCTCGCGTTACAGTGGATCGTGTCTCGAACACATCCGAAATTTTTCATACAGGGCGTATTCAATTCAAAGAGGGATGCGGTCTTTGGTTTGGTGTGCAATGGAAAGATCAAAGCCTGCGCGCAGAGATGGAGGAGACGCTCCGAGTCTTAGGCGATACTGGCCTGGGAGCGGAGCGATCTGTTGGATATGGGGCATTCACTTACAACCGGGCAGAAAATTCTCTGCCTTATTACGATCCTCCACCTGGAGGTCGCTTGTTTCTGCTCAGCCGTTTTTATCCGGCCGATGCAGAGGATGCCAAATCCCTGCTGGATGGCGCAACCTATGATCTGGTTCGTGTTACGGGACGGGTGCAAACAGTAGGCGCTGCCAATCAGCGAAGACAGGGTGTACACCTTATTGTCGAAGGCAGCCTGATCGGTGGGACAGCGCGCGGCGGACTGGCAGAAGTCAGCCCAAAGGTTGGGAGTTTTCCACACAATGTCTACCGCTACGGGCTGGCGCTGGGGATCGGCGTGGAGGCGCAATGAATAAATTCGATTACATCACATACGATGTGAAAGTGACCACTCTTTCACCATTGCACATTGGCACGGGCCATGAGCTAATGCAGAATTACGATTATGCTATACACAATGGCCGGACCTGGCGGCTGGATGAAGTCGCTTTTCACGAAGCCCAAAATGTGGAAGACCCTTCAGTCATGAGGCAACTCATGACCCTGCCGCCAGCCCAACTACTCCGACCGGAAGATTTCGAGGATAAGGAGGGCAGGTCCTTCCGCTATGTGATCAGAGGTACGCCGCGTTCGCAGCAGGCAGGCTCTATCCTGCGTGAACAGATCAAAACGGTGGATGACGAACCTTATCTGCCGGGTTCCTCCCTCAAAGGTGCTCTTCGTACAGCGCTTGCCTGGAAGGGGTGGGAAGAAAAAAAGCTCAAGCCAGACCGTACAAAAATCGATGAACGTCGTCCTAAATTTGCAGCCCGAGATTATGAGCACGCACTATTTGGGAATGATCCAAACCACGATCTCTTTCGTGCATTATTGATTGGAGATTCCACGTCTTCACCCGCGGATCGTTTAATGCTGATTAACGTCCGGGTGATGACATCGAAGGGGATTGGCAAGGATATACCGGTCGAAGTGGAGGCGATCCGACCTGAAACAGTATTCAACCTGCCGATGAAAATCGATACACGCTTGTTTTCGGAATGGGCTCACCAGCGCAAGGATTTTAAACTGGGAGGCAACCCGGATTGGTTATTGAAAATGACGGGGACATTGCGTGAGCATGCACTGGTGCGGATCCAAAGACAACTCTCCTGGTTTAGGAACAGGGAGAGTGTTTCACTGGTATCAGATTTTTATTCGCGTTTGGAGAAACTTTCATTTTCTGAAAACCAGTTTATCGTTCATCTTGGCTGGGGAGGCGGCTGGGACAGCAAGACCCTCGGCTCAAGGCTCCAGGATGATTCGAAATTCTTCGACTGGCTGGTCGTACAGCCCAAACTTGGGATGCTTCGAGGCAAGGCCCTGGCCAACCGCAAGCCTGGCTCTCCATTTCCTTCGACACGTCGGGTAGCAATGAAACGCGGCGCGGATAAGGAAGAAACTGTCGCTGCGCCTCTCGGCTGGGTCCTGGTGGAGTTGACGGAAAAATGAAAGTCCTCGTCCTCCTGATCGGGGAGCAGATCCTCCCCAACCTTTTGCCGCTGAAATATATCAAGCCGGATGTTTCAGTAGCCGTGTTCAGCGACTTTTCAAAAAGGGGTTATGTGCGTCTGGAGCAGGTGGTGCAGGGAAAGATAAAAATGCAGCCCTGCCAGGTGGATGCCTACAACATCGAAGCCATCATTCCTGTGCTGATGGACACGCTCGGCAGATGGGGTCCGCCGCATGAGCTATGGTTCAACATCACCGGCGGCACGAAACCGATGAGCATTGCGGCCTATCTCAGCGCGGAGCAGCTTCATGCGCCAGTAATCTATTTCCAATCCGAGGGGAAACGCTCACGGGTGCTGCATTATGAGTTCTGGGATGGAAAGCCAATTCTTACAGGTAATGAAATCCTGCCGGCGGTCATCACATTGGATGAGTACCTGCAAGCCCATGTGGACCTTTCGCCGCCGCGTCAGAGAGGTGAACCGGACGAATACGGTTATCGCTTTCAAAACTGCATTTACGAAGCACTGACAGGCATAGTGGACGAAATCAAAAAGACATTCTATCTCCAGGGTGTTGTTGAAATTGATCTGGCAGTTCGTTGCGAGAACCAGGTGGGGATCGTGGAGATCAAGACGGGAAAAAATGGGGTCAAGGCTGCCATCGATCAATTGACCGAAGCAACGGAACAGCGCTATCTGGGTACCTATACACAAAAATTCCTGGTGACCGACCAGGATCTATCGCTGAAGACCGATTTGAAGGAACTTGCTTCAGCTCATCATATCTCGATCATCGAACTTCCCGGCTTCAAACAGACAGGTTCGATCAATGAAACTGAAGCCGGAGATCTCAGAAATACCATTCTCAACGGATTGGGTAGAAAAACCTCATGATCCTCCTCAACTTCTCCCACCCCTTCACCCCCGAGCAGCAGGGACAATTGGAAGCGCTCCTCGGGCAGCCTGTCGACCAGGTGCTCCACCTGGCGGTGCAGTTCGACCATCATGCGGACTATCTGCCGCAGCTGGCGCAGGTGATGGAAAAGGTCACGCTGACGCCGCAGGAGCTGCAGAGCGCCGCAATCATTGTGAACCTGCCTTCGTTCAATGCCATCGCCGCGCTCGTCCTGGCGGAGCTACATGGGCGCATGGGCTACTTCCCGCCCATCCTGCGGATGCGCCCGGTCGAAGGCTCCATCCCGCCGCGTTATGAAGTGGCCGAGGTGCTGAACCTGCAAAGCGTGCGGGATACGGCGCGCACTAAGCGGAACGGTGGAGTAATAAAGGAGTAGAGCATGGAATTTTTAAGTTTGATTGCAAACCTCATGCAAGTGGCTTCTTTCCTCTGGTTTATCATCAGCGGCATCTATCTGTTCACAAAGGTGCGCCAGTATAACCGCCGCCTAAAGGCTCTGGCGTCCACGCCTACCAGCCGCCCGGTGGCACTTGCCATCGGGCTGGGTTCGAGTGACGAGGGAGTGGTGCGCCAGCAGCTCAAGGATGACGGGCTGAAGATGGATGTCATACCTGTAACGCACGAAGGCTTTGTCAAGGCAT
>DATFET010000242.1:0-6907 GCA_035250835.1 Anaerolineales bacterium | reverse complement strand
TCCCACAGCACGTTTGCGCGCGTCGCGGCGGGATATGCCCTGTCAGAGATCGGCAAGCAACATCCAGAAACGCGTGATGCGTGCATACAGGCTCTGATCTTCACGCTGCAGGACTATCAGAACGATGATGAGACAGTCAATGCATTCAGCCTGTCTTACCTGGCCGAGCTAAAAGCAGTGGAAGCCGCGCCACTGGCTGAAGAGATCTTCAAGGCAGGCCGCGCCGAATTGGAGGTTGCTGGTGATTACGAAGATTACCAAATCCGCGTAGGGCTATTGCAAAAGCGTGTCACGCAATCGAAGTTTCGATCTATCACGGATGTAGAATTCAGCCGAGTTGTGGAAGGTATTTCCACCGAAAAGAAACGGGTCCGGGAAACCGAGAAAAAGGCAAAGAACAAGCGCAAGCAGGAAAAGAAAGCCCGCAAGCGGCATAAGAAAAGATGAGCCTGAGGCTCAGGCATGTTTTCACAATATCCAAGTTACAATGAGGTTCATAGCATGATATGAACGCGTCTCCTACAGAATTTCTGCAAAGGCTTCGAACATTCGTCCAGCGGGAAGCCGACGCTCAACATCGCGCATTAGAACAGCAGTGGTCTCGTCCGCTTCAGGAGCGGGTCGCGCGGGGCTGGGCTATTGAAGGACTGCATGCCGAACAGATGAAGAACGGCATTGTCCGGCTCTCGTGTGCCACAAACGACTCGCGCTTCCGTGAAGGGGATTTGATCCTCTTACATCAAGATGATCCCCATGATCCGGATGCCCTGCACTGCGAACTGCAATACGATGGCGAGACAGACCTGGAAGTGAGCCTGATCCGCGGTAACGAATATTTCCTGATCTCCCGATCGGATGGCTGGGTTCTGGATCAGGATTGGTTCGACTCCAGCCCATTTTATCTGGATGCCTTGAATGCCGTTGCCGATTCGCAGCTGGGACGATCCACGATCCTGCCCCTACTTCAGAATTTCCTTACACCAAAAATAGATTACGCCCGCTACGAACGTGCCCGCCATGAATTACAGGATTCCGGCCTCAACGAGAACCAGATCGAGGCTGTGGCGCTGTCTTATGCAACAGATTTGCTCCACCTCATTCAGGGTCCACCCGGCACGGGCAAGACCCTCATGCTCGCTCACCTGGCCCGGCTTTGGGTGAAAGAGGGTCGCCGAGTCTTTGTCACTGCCCTCACCCATCGCGCCATCCATAATGCGCTAAACAAAATCCCGCGGGTGGATGATTCGATCCCTGTCTGCAAAATCGGCGAGGGACGGCACGCCGGAGACCTCAATGTCCCAAATTACGAGAGGTTCGATCAATCGCATTTCGGTGAAAACAGCGGTGGGTATGTGATCGGGGCTACACCATTTGCCCTGCAGTCCCGAAGACTCTCCGGCGTCGAATTCGATGTGGTGCTATTCGACGAAGCCTCGCAGATCACATTACCGCTCGCTATCATGGGAATGCTGGCAGGCAGCAAATACATCTTTATCGGAGATGAAAACCAACTCCCACCGGTCACGGTCTTCTCTGCTCCGGACGGAAAAGACCGGAAACCGGTATCCATTTTTGGTTATCTTTCAGGACGCGGCCACGAAACCATGCTGGATGTGACCTACCGTTTGAATGACGTGCTGACACAATGGCCGAGCCGGACGTTCTATCGCAATGAACTCAAGCCTAGCGCAGAGGTCGCGAAAAGACGTCTGAACCTATCCCCCGAAGCTACACGCTGGGACCTGGTACTCGACCCCGAATCGCCAGCCGTCTTCCTTGACCTTTGCCACCAAAACACCACCGTGCGCAGCCGGATCGAAGCGGATGTGGTTATGGAGTTGATACTTTCCCTGTTCATGCGGGATGTATCACCGGAAGACATCGGAGTGGTGGTTCCCTATCGTGCCCAGAGTCGTCTGATTCGCAGCCTGATCCGAAGGAACCTGCTTGATGATGAACTTGCCAATCGTCTCGTGGTGGATACGGTCGAGCGGATCCAGGGACAGGAACGTGAAGTGGTGATCGTTTCCTTCGCCACGGCCAGCGCGAAGTTCGCGGCGCAGATGGCAGATTTCCTTTTCCAACCCCAGCGCCTGAATGTGGCTGTGACGCGACCGCGTACGAAGTTGATCCTGGTCGGCAGCCATCACATGCTCGACGCGGATCAATATGATGAAAACCAAAAAGAGACCATGGATATGCTCCGCGATCTGATCGGCAGTTGTCAGCAGATCACGGTCCCTAACGGCATCCTGGACTAAACCGCATGGCTCATATCCTGCCTGAAACCCCACCACAGACAATCCCCAAGGAAGTGCTGCGAGTCTTTCGAGCGCTCAAGTCGCTGCCCGATATATTCCACGTCTGGCACCACTTAGCGCCCTGGCAGGCTGATGCGCCTGATTTCCTCGTGCTTGATGAACACAGTAGGGCCTTGCTGATCAAAGTCAGTCCCGCCGCGCCAGATCAAGCAACGACGGCCGCGCAGATGCTGCTCATCCAGGATGATCGCAAACCATTGGGACAGGAAGAAAATAAGCTGCTTGAGAAATTCATCCATGAGTTAAATCTGCCTTCAAACGGGAATATTGAAACTCTGGTCATCTTTCCAAACATTCCGTATAAGCAGGTTTTGGCGAGTCGGTTGGAGCGTCGTGCAGGAGAACCACATTGGGCTGGAAGGGAATTTCTTCAATCGGAGGCAGGTCTCGCATTGGATGAGTATCTTTCATCGACCTCACTGGATGGATTCTGGTTGGAAAAACTTCGCCAGCGATTTACCCCGGAGGTGGTCGTCCCCGCAGCGATGACGGTCTGCCCGCCAGTCGAGCGGCGCATGCAAGCCGGATTGACCGATTACCTTCTGGATTACGATCAGGAAGCGGCGGTCAAATCGGACCTTGAATTGCCAGCCGACGATCAGGCTCTCCCTGGCGATCTGCGACTCAACATCATCAATGGAGTCGCGGGCAGCGGCAAGACGCTCATTCTCTTATATCGCCTGCGCCTCTTGTATCATTTGTACCCGGACAAGAGATTCCTGGTTCTGACTCATAACCGCCCCTTGAACCGCGACCTGGAAGGACGCTTCGCCCACCTCGAAGGCTGCTCGCCGGAAAACATCGAGTGGCGGACGTTCAACGGCTGGTGCTATCACCACTGGCCCAAAACTCCCAAGTGGGTCGAGCCGTTGAAACTTGGCGCTCGCAGGAAAGTCATTGATGAAGTTTGGCTAGGTCATCTGCAGAACTCGACCATCTCAGCGCACATGTTCCAGAGTGAAGTGGATTGGATGAAAGATCAGGTCCCGTTGTCACGCGGACAATATCTCGCTGCCGACCGGCGCGGGCGCGGGTTCGGGTTGAACGCGGAACAACGTCAGCGTGTGTTCGCTGCCTCGCAAGCGTACCAACTGTCCCTGGAGAGGCGAGGCGCTTTGGACTGGGGCGATGTTCCCAGGCTCCTCTGGCAGTTCTCCGAAAACGGTCAGGTGGATTTTCCAAAGTACGACATCATCCTGGTCGATGAAGCCCAGTTCTTTGCCCCACTGTGGATGCGATTGATCCAGAAGATGCTCGATCCTCGCAATGGACACCTCTTCCTCGTAGCAGATCCAACGCAGGGATTCCTGGGTCGCGGCGCGTCCTGGAAATCACTCGGATTGGAGGCGCGCGGTCACACTTGCAACCTTCGCCGCAGTTATCGTACGACGCGCGAGATCTTACAGTTTGCAACCCTGCTCTACCGCTTGCGCCTGGCGGAGGAAAGGGATGATGATATTCTTGTTCCCGATCTGCTTAATATGCCCAATGGCGCGTTCCCACAGATCATCACCCTCGCCAGCCCGCAGGATGAGACCGCTCGCGTCGCCAACGAGGTAACCAGCCTGGTGAAACAGGGACTCCCCAGGAAACATCTGCTTTTGCTGCACAGTGACGGCTGGGGCGTAAAGAATCTCATTCATGCGATCGATGACCGGCTCGGGAAAAATGCCGCGCTCGACCCAAAAGATAATTATCCCGGCGACTACGTCCGCGTAACCACCATCAACGCGGGCGCCGGACTGGAAAGCCCGATTGTTTTCCTGGTCGGGCTGCGGTTGCTTTTTGAAGAGGAACAATCTTTGCGGTTATCGGACGAAGAACGGGAAGGACTGATCCGCGATAATACCCGCAAGCTATACATGGCGGCGACGAGGGCCGGGCAAAGGTTGGTGATGACGTATTCTGGCGAATTGCCGAAGGTCTTGAATTCTGCACTGGAGATGAAAACGTCACTCCAGGTTTCAGAAAATTGAAATCATAATAATCCTGCTGATAAAACTGTGCGCTAACTCTTAAGACCGGTGTTCAGAGTCACCCAAATTGAAGGATCATTGCAATCTGTAGCTATATCTGATTCATAAATCAGCTATAATGAAACGATGGATAACCCAATTTCCAGCAAAGCTGTTGACGTCATACTCCAGGACGCCATACAACGTGACATCACGACCGCCCGCCGCTCCACCCTCCTTCAAATCCTGTGGAACGAACGCTACCTGACTCGCGTCCAATTGATCGCCAGGGTGGAATATCGCCTGGGTAGGAACTGCTTCGGTGCTTCTGCCTGGGAGGACACGTTTTACCGGGATATGCGCCTAGTCAAGCAGGCATTCCAGGCAGCCGGGTATATTCTGGAGTACAGCAGGAACAAGGAACAGATTGGTTATTACTTGCATGGGCAGCCAGCTCTATCGCCTGAATTCAGTCAATTGGTGAAGGCCAGTGTGGCTGAGGTGGATCAGCGTCAGATCGACATTTACCGCCAGCTTCCAGCTGCCGCCCGTTTTCGACAAGGCAGTGCCATCAGTGACACGGCTCGCAACGTGGTCGCCTATCGAATACGCCAGGAAAATCCTGAACTTACCGCGCTGGAAGCCAATCGAATGGCACTGCAGCGAGCGTATCAATCATGAAAGACCAGCCCCTGGATATTACATCTTTTCTCAAGCTTGTTCTGGAAGCCCTGCACGCATCCAGGGTCGAATACATGATCGGGGGCGCGGTCGCGGAATGGGCTTGGGGAGAGCCACGCGCAACTCAGGATCTGGATATTGTCATAAACCTCCCCATCAAAGCTGTGAGCAGATTTTCCAAAGAGCTTGAAAATAGGAATATGCTTGTCCCTGCCGACATCATTCTGGATACCCTAATGGAGAACCGCGCAGACATTCCCTTGAACGCGATCCATATCTACAGCGGTCTCAAAGCGGACTTGTATCTCATGCGAGAAGGCGATGCGCTTCGCAAGAGTGCGTTTCAACGCCGGCTACTCGTTGACTATGGTCCGCCGATTGGAGAGGTGTATATCCATTCCCCTGAGGGTCTGATCCTCTACAAACTCATGTATTTGGGGTTGAGCGGACAGCCGAAGCACGCCCGTGATATTGCTGCCATTCTGAAAGCCAAAAAGGATCAACTCGATTTTGGATACATTGAAAGATGGGTCGATCAACTAGGATTGGGATCTCTCTGGAAAGAAATACTTGATAACATTGTGTAGTTTTCTTTTCGGAGAATCCATTGATCCAGACACAATGATTTCCCTTCGACTCTCAACGAACAACGGGGCATTTGGAAAATTAATAGACCACCTCATCAGGTGGTCTATTGTGCCGCCTCGTCCCCGCAAAGAGCAGCGGGGCTACTCAACCACCGCTCCCGCAGCGCGTTGACCCTCGCCTGCAAGCCATCCAGATAGGCGACAATGGTGCTCAATTGTTATAATTTTCCGTCTTTAGCGATACGGGCGAAAAACACATACTTGTCATCAAGGTTCACATAAGTCACCTTCCAACCCGCTTCAAGCCAAAGAATAGAGTGATAATGTCCAACTCGATCATTTGCCCACCAAGCTCTTAATTGCAGGGCGGAGTCAGGCAATGGCGATCGAATGATTTCTTGGATTTGGTCAAAAGTGAGAATTACTTCATCCTCGTGTTGCTGCGATAACCAATTCGCCAACGCAGCATAGCGGCTCTGGCCAAGTTTTCCAATTCGAGGCTGATTAGTGGCACTACTTTCAGGCTTGTAGACCGCAGCTTGTTCCTTCACAGCTATTACGGACTCCAGTTTGTTGGATGATTTGAACAATTCCTCGACCAAATTTGGCTGCTGTCTTTTTTCATAGTCCTGATACCTGCTTCTAAGCCAATTCGCACAATACTTAAGCTCATCACGACTCCGAGCAGAAATTTCCTTGCGAAAATGCGCCAAATCATTTCTCACTTGACGCACCTTCTCAAGCAATTCACTAAGAGAGCTTTTTTCAAAATCTAGAATGGATGTGCAGAAATTCCAAACATCTTTTGACATCAATAAATTAATGTAATCTCCCAAGGTTAAGTCATCGAAAGACTTCGGTTTTCTTGAACCAGACTGATCATTTCGTTGTTCATAGAGCCTCGAAGATGCTGTCTGGAGCCTTTCGTTATCTATTTCTCCATTAGGCTTCGCATAAGCCTTCTTAATTAGTTCCTTAAGCGTAAATTCCACATCCTCTACATGCATTAGGTCTTCGGTACGATTCCGCAAGAACTCTGACGCGTCATAACTTGTAACTATACCAACAGGAACTTCACTTGGATCAATAATCACCACAGCGTTAGTATCTTTTAATTCATCTAGGGCAAATTCCGTATTGATTTATGAGAAAAATCAGCTAGACTATTGGTCATGAAACCGTATTCCCAAGACTTACGAGAACGAGTGATAGCAGCTTTAGATGCGGGTAAGACCCAAGCAGAAGTAGCTGCCCAGTTTGACATCCATAAATCGACGTTGGAAAAGTGGTGGTACCGCTGGCGAGACACCGGCAGTTGTGAGGCCTTACCCGCCAATTCGGGTCCGAAGCGCAAACTGCAAAC
>DATFET010000234.1:0-10771 GCA_035250835.1 Anaerolineales bacterium | reverse complement strand
GGGCGGGATCACAACCTGTACGAAGATTCTTTGCCACGAATTTACACGGATTTCACGAATTTTTTAATCAAATCCGTGCGAATTCGTGAACTCCGTGGCTGAGGGTTTGGCTTTCCCGTTAAAAACGGTAGCGCCCTAATTTTGAAAAGGAAGTCAAAGTGAAACTAAATTATGCAGGAACATCTGTAGTTCTGTTTATCATTTCGATAGCTATGCTTATCCTTCTGACCCTGTTCGAATCATCGCTCAGCTGGCTGCCAACGGACGTTGAAAGAATTGTTAGCGGACTGCTCCTGGTGCTGCCGGCGGTCCTGGGTGTCTTTTTTGGCGTTTTGAGCCTCCTCCGAAAAGAGTCAAGACGCTGGCTGGCGATGCTGGGTATCGTATTGAACGGACTTTCTGCTTTGTTTCATATTTCTGTGCTGAGTTTTGCCGGGTAACATCGCTCGACGAGGAATGAACGATTCGCCATGACCCCGCAATTGGGAATGGTTATGTGATCAAATGATCGGGGAGATGGTCCGTGCGATTCACGTATGCGATGTCGATCCCCTCCGAATGAATATCGATGCGGCTGATAGCGCAGTTGTTCAGCATGAACCAGGATTTCAACCCGTGGGCAGCCTGACGCCAGGGTGTGTTCAGGATGGCAAACATCAGATGGACAAAGAATCCGCCATGACTGAACACGGCAACCCGCTGGATGGGCCGCCCATCCCTGTCTCCGTGGCGGAGGACCAGATCCGCTAAAAACTTTTCAGCCCGCGTATGGCATTCCTCCTCCGTCTCGAAAGGACGGCTGTTCCACCAGCCTGTCCCATTCAGGGAGTCCGCGAGGCAGAGCTCGGGAAAGTGCTGCTCGAAATAAGCACGCGATTTACCGGGCAGGCCTTTGAGCTTCATGTCGCCAACCCGTCCGAAGATGCCGCCGCTCTCGTGGATTTCCTCCCAGGCTGTAAAGGGGATTCCCAGAGCGCGGGCCGTCGGGGCTGCGGTGTGGACAGCCCGTTCCATCAGGCTGGTGTAGATATGTGTCAGCCCGAATCCGTGGCGGTTCTGAATGTTCCACTCTTTTGGTTTGAGGATTGCCTGTGACCCCCTAAAAAATTCTGAAACGTGACAGGCTTGTTCGATTCCAATTTCTGTCAGTGCGGGGTCAGGGTTTTCCTTGTATTCCGGATTATTCCAGTTCGCGTTATTCTGTGATTGTCCATGGCGGATAAAGTAAAGTTCCATTATGATGACCTGTTATGAGGATTCTGTCCGTTCATTATACTTTTAATCCCTGCCAGGAGTTTTCGAACGGTACTGGCGGGAGTCCTTCCAGGAAAAAAGCCTCAGAAATTCCAATTTGATTCAAAAAGACCCGGTGACGCAGAGTTCACCAGGTCTTTTCCACGTATCGATTTCTGTTCCTGTCACTCTACGATATTGATCGGCAGCTCGTTCTTCGCGCTCAGCGCTGCGACACTGACCTGGGCTGCGATCTTCTGTGCCATCATTACAAGTGCATTCGCGGCTGCCGAGTCAGGATTGCTTACGACGATGGGTCTTCCGCTATCACCGCCGATGCGGACGTCCTGGTCGATCGGCACTTTGCCCAGGAAATTAGCTCCAGTCCCCTGCGCTAACTGCTCGCCGCCGCCGGAACCGAAGATGTCCATGCGAGTGCCGTCTGGCAATTCCAGGTAGGACATGTTTTCGATGATGCCGAGAATGGGCACTTCCAAAGTGCGGAACATGTTGAGTCCGCGGTTGGCATCCTCGAGTGAGACCAGTTGCGGCAGTGTGACGATCACCGCGCCGCTCAGGGGCAGCGCCTGCGCCAGCGACAGGGCTGCATCGCCGGTCCCTGGGGGGAGGTCCACGATCAGGTAGTCCAGCTCACCCCATTCTACATCGCCCAAAAATTGACGGATGGCGGAGTTGAGCATGGGTCCGCGCCAGATCAGAGGCTGGCCGGGTTTGACGAGCAGACCCATCGAGATCATCTTGATGCCATACGCCTGTGCTGGGATGAGACGAGGTCCCTGTGGAGGCGGAAGCCTGTCCACGCCGAGCATGGTGGGTGTGTTGGGTCCATAGATATCCGCGTCCATCAGGCCGACGCGCGCGCCACTTTGAGCGAGAGCAACTGCGATGTTGACGGCCACAGTTGATTTTCCCACGCCGCCTTTGCCTGAACCGACGGCGATTGCATTGCGGATGGGCATTTTGACCAGCCCGCGCATACGTCCATCGTTCGGCACGTCCGAGTCCATTTTGATGCTGACAGATTTCACGCCTTCCACGGTCATGACCGCCTGTTTGGCTTCGTGTTCGATCTGTGCGCGCAAGGGGCAGGCAGGTGTAGTGAGCATAACCGTGAACGAGATCTGGTCGCCATGGATCTCCAGTTGGCGGATCATATTGAGCGTGACAAGATCCTGATGCAGTTCAGGTTCCTGTACCGTGCTGAGGGCATTGAGGATTGCTTCTTTGGTTATTGTTGTCATTAAATGATTATCCATGTACTGTTTATGAATTTGCCGGCGTCACGGGTGCCGCGGCCGCTGCTGCTGCCTTGGCTGCCTTCGCCGCTTCCTTTGCCTTACGCTCCGCTTCATTCCGTGCGTAATTCTCAGGCCGGATACTCTTATAGTAAGAGGCGGGCTTGAGAAGTTTCTCCATGTTGTACACGTTGCGGGTGTAAGAGGCGATCTCGAAATCGTGGTCCATGATGATCGCGTCGAACGGACAATACTCCGCGCAGAAGCCGCAGTTCATGCAGATATCGGCGTCGATATAGAACTCGGTCGGCTCGGGGATCGGGCGGCCGGTATTCGGGTCGTTGGAGCGCACGATCCAAATGCACTGCGGCGGGCAGACCTTGGCGCAAATCCCACAGGAGGTACAGCGCTGTTCCTTCGTCCCGTCCGGTAGTTCATCGTAAACGAGGAACGGGATATAACGCGCCTCTTCGGGCAGGATCAATCTCTCTTCCGGGTATTGGACCGTGAAGATGCCGCGCGTGTCTTTACTTGAGCGGTGACGGACTCCTTCCTCTGAGTAATACCGTTTCTTGCCGCGCAGCAGCCAGGTGATATCATCGAGATATGTATCCCAGAATCGCTTCCAGGTAACACTCAGTCCTTTAAGTATGCCTTTTCCGTACATAATCTTCTCCTGATTATGTCGTTGCGAGGAGGCATTTTCTGCCGACGAAGCAATCTCCTCGTAGTCGCGAGATTGCCTCGGGCTGCGCCCTCGCAATGACATCTAGCGATCCAGCTCACCCATCACGACATCGATGACGCCGAACAGAGCGACGAAATCCGCAATTTTTTTCCCGACGCAAATCTTTTCGAGCGGGGTGATGTTGACGAACGAAGGCGCGCGTACATGATAACGCCATGGATTCGGCTTGCCGTTCGAGACGAGATAGAATGCGAGTTCACCTTTGGGCGACTCAGTGCGCCCATACGCCTCACCTGCCGGGACACGGACGAGGTATTGCGGCTTCTGAGAGTTGATCGGTCCCTGGGGAATTTGCCTGATGGCTTGCTGCAAAATTCTCAGTGATTGATAGATCTCATCGAGCCGGATGAGATAGTTATCGTATAAATCGCCATGCGTACGCATCGCGACATCGAACTCAAAGCGGTCATAGACGCTATAAGGGTCAGCACGACGAATATCATACGGCACCCCTGCCGCGCGTAGGACTGGACCGGTCACCGAGTATTTCACAGCTGTCTCCCCGTCAAGGACATGGACACCTTGCAAACGCGAGACCAGCACTTCGTTTTCGGTCAGGAAGCGATCCATTTCATCGGTTTTTGCCGGCAATCGCTCGAAAACCAGATCCTTAATTTTCTGCATCACATCATCGGGAATATCTCGAACTACACCGCCAAAGCGGAAGTAATTGCACATCATACGAGCGCCGGAGATGGCTTCGAAGATGTCGAGGATCAGCTCGCGCTCTTCAAAAGCATACAGGGCAGGTGTGTACATGGCGCCCAGGTCATTGAGCAGATTGCCAATGAAAACCAGGTGATTCTGAACACGACTGAGCTCAGCCATGATCACACGTATATATTCTGCCCGCTCCGCTACAGGAATATTCATCAATTTTTCGACCGCAATGGCATAACTAAAATTATTTGCCATTGAGTTGAAGTAATCCAGCCGGTCGGTATATGGCATATTCTGCAGGAACGTATTGCGCTCGCCGATCTTTTCATGATTGCGATGCAAATAGCCGATTACGGGCTTGAGTCCCACAACCGTTTCCCCATCCACTGAGATGGCAGCCCGGAAAACACCGTGCGTGGATGGGTGCTGTGGTCCCATGTTGATCACAATGCGGTCAGTGCCCAGCTCATCGGGCTCTTTGAGAGTGTAGCGTGCCAGCGAGCCGTATAACAAGGCATCGCCTTCAGGAATCCATTTCTCAGGGTCAAAGTTTTGGGGGAAGTTCAAATTGTCCCTGAACGGATTCTTCTCTTCTGCCATAAAAAACTGACCATCGGGCCAGCGGCTCTTAAAAGGCTTTGTATCCTCTTCATAGAAACCTTCCTTCCAATCCTTGCGCATGGGATGACCTTCGAAACCTTCCCAGGTCAGAATGCGGCGAAGATCGGGATGACCGCTGAATCGGATGCCGTACAAATCCCAGGCTTCCCGTTCCTGAAAATCAACGCCTGGCCATATATCAATCAACGATGGAACCTCAATAGGATCGACACGCGGAACCTGAACTTTAAATTCCAGAACAGGTCCACCGGTAGTTTTGAAAGCATGATAAACCACTTCCATTTTGTTATCGGGGAGATAATCTACAGCTGTCACAGAAGTAAGCAGGTCATATCCAAATTCATCGCGCAATGCCGTGGCGACTTCGACCAGATTATCTTTTGGGACGAGCCAGCCTTTAAAGCCGGGACGAGTATCAGCTGAAACGACATCTGGAAAACGCGCGCCCAGATCGAGGGTCAGAGTTGGAGCCGTTGTAGTCATGATGCACCCTCCTGCGTTGCCTCGGTTGCAGCAATAGCCTTTATATCTGCATAGCGGCGCGGGTCGATCAAATCCGGCCCTAAAATTGGCTCGGGCACGGCAACCGTGTCTGGTCCCTTGCGATACCAGCGCACCTTCTTTAATGATTCTCTATCGATCTTTTCCTGAAGCTTTATCAGCCCGGCAATCAGTGCCTGTGGGGTTGGAGGGCAGCCAGGAACATAAACGTCTACCGGCAGGAATTTATCGATACCAGCAACAACGTTATATCCCTCCTTGAAGGGTCCACCGCTTGAGGCACAGGCGCCCATTGCTACAACATATTTGGGTTCAGGCATTTGATTGTACAGACGTACAATCGCAGGCGCCATTTTCTTCGTGACGGTTCCCGCCACCAGCATGAGATCAGCCTGGCGTGGGGACGGGCGCATGACCTCCATGCCGAAGCGGGCCAGGTCATAGCGTGCCGTCTGTGCGACGATCATTTCGATGGCGCAGCACGCCAGCCCGAACATGAGCGGCCATACCGACGAACGCCGGCCCCAGTTGTAGAGGCGGTCGAGCGTTGTAATGGCTACGGCATTCTGCACGTCCTCTGGAATGTCGTATTGGGGCAAATTTAACTTTTCATTGTCCATGGATAGACTCCTCATACCATTCCTGGTAGATTGCATAAAGGATGTCGTCGTTTGCGAGGGACGGATCATCCTCGAATTCCGAAAGTTTTACTGTCCAGTCATAAATCTGCTGCAGGGTTACAGCCTCTATCTCAGCTTCTGGATGCTGCCTGCGCAGCTCCAACGCGATCGCGTAGGAGGCCTCCCAGGTCAACGTCATCGAGCTTCCAGTCTGCGTTCCCTGAAATACAGGAACAGCGGCAGCGCAAACGAGAGTCCGACGATCAGCGAGGCAAAGATGTAGAGCCACTCGTTCTTCATTTGGTATTTGCTTGCTTCGCCAACTGTGAAAATCCAGAACACGATTGTTGAAAGGATTAGGTCAACTGCAAAGAACGTTGAAATGTCATTGGCAAACAGTTGTTGAATGAGCAGCGCTACATTTAATCCGTTGGTGTTCAGGAATTGAAAGAAAAACCAGTAGGGCAGGACCAGGCCGAGTAATGCAAGCACAAGATAAACATTCTTCCGGGTCACTGTTCCACGTCCCGATTATCGATCTGGGCGCGTTGCAGTTTTCCTGAATAATCCACGTAGATCGATTTCCATTCGGTGAACACTTCCAGGGCGGCCTGTCCGGCTTCGCGATGACCGTTACCAGTGCCGCGTACACCGCCGAATGGGAACTGGATCTCTGCACCGGTGGTGCCGTGGTTGATGTACACCAGTCCACTGGTGATATCGCGCATCGCCGTAAAAGCTCGGTTCACATCCTGCGTAAAGATCGAAGTGGATAATCCATACTGGGAGCGGTTGTTGACTTCGATGGCTTCCTCGAGCGAGTCCACCTCGATGATAGAAAGCACGGGACCGAAGATCTCTTCCGCCTCAAGCGTGGATCCGGGCTGGACTCCGTCAAACAGCGTAGGACTGTAAAAGAAGCCTTTCCCGTTTACGTCCACGATTGACGCGCCGGCCAATACCCGGGCGCCTTCTTTCTGTCCGATCTGCACATAGTTGTGGATACGCTCAACGGCAGTCCTGTTGATCACGGGACCCACTTCCACGTCTGGGTCGAGTCCGTCGCCGAGCCGCAGCTTACGTGTGCGCTCGATCAGTGACTCTTTGACCCTGTCTGCGATCCCCTTTTGGATAATCAGCCGGCTGGCAGCCGTGCAGCGCTGTCCACTCGTGCCGAAGGCGGCCCAGAGCGTCGCATCTGTAACAAGATCAAGATTGGCATCATCCATGACAAGGATGGCATTCTTGCCGCCCATCTCGAGCGAGACCTTCTTATTTAAACGGGCAGCAGATTCGGCGATGGCGCGGCCGGTTGTCGTTGAACCCGTAAAGGAAAGCACGCGCACGCCAGGATGATTAACGAGAGCCTTGGCCACGTCTGCGCCAGGAGCGAGTAGTAGATTGAATACACCGGCGGGCAGACCCGCTTCCTCGAACACTTTCACGAACGCAGCCGAGATGGCGGGCGTCTCAGGAGAGGGTTTCCAGATGATCGTGTTGCCTGCCACCAGCGCGGGGAAGATCTTCCACGAGGGGACCGCGATCGGAAAATTCCAGGGTGTGATCAAACCGACGACACCGGATGGGTCACGCACCGCCATCCCGAATTTATTGGGCATTTCGACGGGAGCTGTATAGCCGAGCAGGCGCCGTCCCTCGCCGCCCATGAAGTAAGCCATGTCGATGGCTTCCTGCACATCGCCGCGCGCTTCTGCAATCACTTTGCCCATGTCGCGGGTGAGCAGCTGCGCTAGTTCTTCCTTCTTATGTTTGAGAATGTCACCCATTTTAAAGAGCAGCTCGCCGCGCAGTGGAGCAGGGGTCAGCTTCCAGGTTTTGAACGCTTCCGCGGCGGCATGTACAGCCGCATCTACATCCTGGATTTCTGCCTGCGCAATCTCGGCCAGCAATTCTTCATTTGCAGGATTGATTGTCTCGAATGTGCTTTGGCCTTTTACCCACCTGCCGTTGATGTAGTTCTGGAATTCCATCGCTAAAATGCTCCATCACGCAGCTTACATCTATAATTGAAGTGCGAAACATCACAATCAAGCGAGATTATAGCATCTGACCTACCAAAGTCAATGAATTATGTAAAAATATTTATATATAATTAAGAAAAGTGAGTATAATTACTCTGCTTTCCATGACATAAGTGCTATTTTGTTCGCGACCATCCTGGAAAATGGCTACTGCCCGGCAAAGAGTTCTCGCTTATCTGACCAAGACCCGCACCGCCTCGACGCGGGAGATCTCGCGCGGCTTGAAAATGTCCGCGGCGACGGTGCGCCATCACCTGCGGATCTTGGCGGCTGACGGCCGGTTGGAGATGTCGTTCGTGCGCGGGCGGGAGGGACGCGGCCGGCCTGAGAAGGTCTATTCTCTGCCGCGCGCCGCGATGGGGGATAATTTATCGGCATTAGGTGAGGCTGTTCTAGCAGAAGCCGGTACTTCGGTCCAGATGGAGGCGCTGGCGAAGCGGCTCACCGCTGGCACCAGTTTCGGGAACCAACCCATTGCAAAGCGGTTAAATCTGTCTGTCGAATCATTGAATAAGATGAACTATCACGCCCGCTGGGAGGCTGGCTCGCAGGGACCGCGTCTGATCTTCGGACATTGTCCGTATGCTGCGTTGATTGAAAAACATCCCGAGCTTTGTAAAATGGACGAGGCACTGCTCGAAGAACTAATGGGAGATGCAGCAGTGCAGTTATTTAGAATTGGCAGGGATGGAAGCTCGACCTGCGTGTTCGCCTTGGGGAGATGATGTCACTACGGGTAGTCGCGCAGAGTGGAGTGAGCCGAAGGCGAATGCAGATGAAGCGCGATTCTCAAGCAAGGATTTCCATAACGAAGCTCCTGATTGTTGCCTGCGCTTCGTCTGCGGGGCGCAGATCATGCCCTCCGCTCACATCGTCCCGATGCTCTTCGGGAGTGAAGAGCCTAACTATCAAACCCCAATCCCAGCCAGCCCATGGCGCGCAGCCACAAATTCTCGCGGCCCTGATTGCGGTCCGCCTGATCCATCGACCAGCGCGTGATGTTGATGCCAATCGAGCGGAAAGGCTCAGGCGGGAACGGCAAGGGCTTGGTGCGGACCATCTTTAGCGCGGTGCGTTCGGTCTGTTTATGGTCGAGGAGGTCGATCATGACGCGTGCGCCAAAGCGCGAGGCGCCCACACCGAGACCGGTGTATCCCATGACATAAACGGTTTTTCTGTGATGGGTTGTCCCCCAGAACGGACTGAACCTCGAGCAGGTATCGATCGCTCCACCCCAGGCGTGCGAAAAGCGGAGGCCTTCGAGCTGTGGGAATGCCTGGAAAAAGTGTGTCGCCAGTCGCTCGAACATCAAAGACGATTTTTCGAGTTCACTCCCAAAACCGTTGTTCCAGTAATAGACCGCATCGTAACCACCCCATAAAATTCGCCCATCGACCGTTGTGCGCGAATAATGGAACTGCAGACTGGCATCGCTGATGCCTTCACGACCACGCCATCCGATCGATTCGCGCTGGGCAGTGGTGAGAGGCTCGGTCATCAGGGCATAATCATAGACCGGGACAACATAATGCGTGAGTCGTTTGAGGAGGGGAGGATACGCATTGGTCGCCAGTGCCACGCATGAAGCCCGGACGCGTCCATGCGGTGTCTGGGCAATGACAAAGCTATTTTCCTCATCCAGTTTCGTAACGGGGGAATGTTCATAGATCTGTACACCGAGATCGAGACATGCCTTGCGCAGTCCCCAGGCAAGCTGGGCCGGGTTGACCAATGCGGATGTGCGCGGATGATTCAATGCCCCAATGAAAAACGGGGACTTAATGATCTCCTGCACTCGTTCATGGTCATAGAACTCAAATTCGATGTTGAACCTTTTGGCAATTTCAATTTCCTCTTGCAAGTCTTCCAGTTGATATTGTTCGGATGCCAGGCTGACATCGCCCACGCGCAGGTAATCACAATCAATATTGAGATACCTGATCGTTGCTTCAATGGAATCCAGATTTTTCATTCCAAGGGCTAGCAGTGTCGGATACTCTTCGGGCCAGCGCGCCAATCCGTTTTGCAACCCATGTGTGATCGATTCATCCACAAAGCCGCCATTGCGTCTGCTTGCCCCGCTGGCGATTTCTTCAGCCTCGAGCAGGATAATTTCCCTTGATGGATTCTCTTCCCTGGCCTGGAGCGCGGTCCAAAGACCCGTGAAGCCCCCGCCGATGATGAGCAGTTCGGTGAAAAGTTCGCGGGTCAGTTCAGGCTCGGGTTGGGGAGGGTTCGGATCGTCCAGCCAGAAAGGTATATGGCTGACATCCTGAATGGATTTAAGGGCTGCTTTGCTGGGAATATTTGAATACGTCATGTCCACATTTTACCTGTCTGATGGCATCCGTCACGGCATGATTTTCTCAAGGACCGAAGCTTCGGTCTTTGGTACACGGATTTCACGGATCGGACGGAACTTTTCCAGTATATTACGGAAGAAACCGTGTAGTCCGTGTGTTCCGTGTACCCCGCACGCCACATAGGAAAACATTGGGAATACATGCGGGGTGTACACACAGAGAGTTTAAGTCAAGCTTTCTTGAGAATACCATATCCGTCACAATTTGGCGGCTTGACGGAATCAAAACCAATAGCTACATTTAGCCGTATCTATTTTTGGGGAAATGAATGTTTCCGACTTCTGACTTTAGAGGAGTTTGAGATGAACCTGTTCCAGCGTTACCTTGCAGATGAATTTGCAGAAGACTATTCAGAGGGGAGATTGTCGCGGCGCGAGGCCTTGAAGTTGATCGCGTCGGTGACCGGGAGTCTGGTCCTGGCCAATTCCATTTTGGCAGGATGTGCTCCAGCGGAATCCACAGAGACGGCCGCGGCCTCGCCCACCGGTTTACCGACTGGAGAGCCAACCGCTCCTTCGTCACCGACTACCGAATCAGCTCCGACAGAACCTGCTTCTCCAGCAGCCGCTCCTTACGGAACAGTTATGCCGGACGACCCGGCCGTCATCGCAGGTGAGGTGCAGGTCCCGGCAGAGAATACAAACCTGATCGGCTATCTTGCCAGACCCTCGAGTGAAAGTGTAGCGCCTGTGATCCTGGTCTGCCATGAAAATCGCGGGCTCACGCC
>DATFET010000229.1:0-11561 GCA_035250835.1 Anaerolineales bacterium | reverse complement strand
CTTTCGAATAACATCCATCATCCATTCCCCTACCTTGCTGTCCAGATCGTAGAGGCAGCTCGCGAAGGCGATCACGCAGCTTTGGAAGTGCTGCGCTGGTCGGGCGAAGAATTAGGCTGGCTGGCTGTTTCGGTGGCGCGGCAGATCGAAATGGAAAATGAGGCAGTCGAAATTATTCAGTCGGGCAGCGTCTTCAATGCAGGCGAGCTCATTACGGAGCCGATGGGTGACCTTGTTCTCAAGCATTGTCCGAAAGCAAAACTTATCCGCCTCGAGGGTCCGCCAGTGGTAGGACCGCTGATCCTGGGGATGGAGCAGGCAACCTTCGACGGGTACGCCATCCGTCCTCAATTGATTCGGAGCGCCATGGAACTTGTCAAATGAAAGTGACATTTTCGCAGAAGGGTCGAGGGTGATGGTCTCGGCTTGAGCATTTTGTAGATTTACAAATTATCTGGTCATCTGACAGTTTGCCTCAAGCTCCCTCGTTGGTCGAGTAGGCAGGGATTGTTTGCCGTATCGAGACCAATAGTTGTCTGAAAAGAGAGGTTTCCTGCGAACTGGTAGTCTCGATACGCCCTCTACGAGCATTCGGGCTACTCGACCACCGGCCCTAGATTGAAATTTGAAACTGTCAGGTCGCTAACAAATTATTCTGAAGGAGAGATCAACATGTCTGAATTAGCAATCCTCGGAGGAACAAAAACACGCACAGAACCCTACCCTGAATGGCCGGTCTGGGACCAGCGCGACATCGACGCCGTGACCAAAGTCATCCAGTCCGGGCGCTGGGGCGGGTATCCGTACCCGGGACCCAAGACCGCCGAGCTGGCGAAGAAGTTCGCCGAGATGCAGGGCGGCGGCTATGCCGTGCCCATGGTAAACGGGACCATCACCATGGAAGTCGCATTACGCGCCGCGGGCATCGGCTGGGGGGATGAAGTGATCGTGCCTGCCTATACCTTTCAGGCGACCGCCTCCGCGCCTATGGCAGCCGGCGCGATCCCCGTCATCGTGGATATCGACCCGAACAATTACTGTCTCGACCCAGTCGCTGTGGAAAAAGCCATCACGGCAAAAACGAAGGCGATCATCCCCGTCCACCTCGGCTCGAACATGGCAGACATGGACGCGCTCATGACGCTCGCCGAAAAGCATGATCTGATCGTCATCGAAGATTGCGCTCACGCGCATGGGGCCAAGTGGAACGGACGCGGCGCCGGGACAATCGGTCACTTCGGCTCGTTCTCTTTGCAATCCTCGAAGACCCTGACCAGCGGCGAAGGCGGCATCCTGGTATGCCGCACGCTCGAGCTGGCCGCCAAAGCCGCCTCGATCATCGACTGCGGTCGGCCGCACGCGCTGGGAGGAGGCGCCGAGGACTACACTCAGGAATACCAGGTCGGCGGCAACTTTCGGATGAGCGAGATCGCGGCCGCGCTGGCGCTGGTCGGTATCCAGCGCTTCCCGGCCCAGGCAAGGGAGCGTGAAGCGCTGGCAGACTACATGGACGAATCGCTGAGCGAGATCCGCGGCATCCGCCTGCTCAAACGGGACCCGCGTCATACCACCCGCTCGTTCTACCGTTATATCTTCGCCATCGACCCGCAGGAGTTCGGCATGGAACATGACCTGCTTGTCGGCGCGCTGGAGGCCGAGGGAATCGAGTGCTGGACCGGCTACGAAGCCATGAACAACTACGCTCTGTTCCAGCCTCAAAAATCCAGGCTCGCAGTTCCGAATGCCTTCCCGGAATATTTCGATTTCAAGAGTATGAAGCTGCCGGCAGCGGAACGAGCCTGTGAACATGAAGCAGTATGGCTCGATGAGAATGTTTTCCGCGCCGGGCTAACAGGCGTGGACGATGCCGTTGCTGCGATCAAAAAGATCCAGTTGAACGCGAAAGAGTTGAACGAAGCCGCGGACGAATTGAGGGAAAAGTACAAATAATTTCGGAAAATGTCCCGGAGGTTCAGTCAAACCCGGGACTTTCTGATTTGATCTCCGCTACCGTTCACAAAATAATCAAGCCTGTACACAACAATGCCCGGATCATTAAAAGGAACCCGATGTCGAAAGACGCCGGGTGTTGATTCTATTTCACCACAATGGCATCAGTGGGAGGAGCGTTCAGAAAATTAGCAGGGCTGAGGACAAACTGGTCAAACCCAACCCCCTCGGCGCCTGCCTGTATACGCACTGTCACCTCGCCATCCTTGCCAAAATAAACCAGTGGACTGGAGCTTTCATCATCGCAGCCAACCCACGTCCAACCCGGTTGCTCTGGACCCTGCGCGGTTAGATAACTTTCCGTGCCCGCCCTAAAGGTTTCCTCGTTTGCCTGGTTGAAGGAATCCGAGAATTGCACCCAGATAACATTCGCAGTTGATCGCCCTTTCGGCTCCCCAACTTTCATATGAACCCAGCAGCGATATGGGCTACCACTATGAACCGGCACTTTGAATGTCACATGAGGATCGTTTTCAGGCGGAGGGTCGAGTTCATCTCCGTTATTGGGAAGCCCGATCAACTTGCCACCGGGCGAGGCTGTGTCGTCGATGAAATCAAGTTCGTTCAGGGTTTCAGTTGTCAGGTCCGAGGCGTAAACAATCACTTCAGGGGCCGATCCTCCCGAGGATGCAGGTAGAGCAGTGCTCGAGGTCTGTGTCAAGGCTGGCGTTCTGCCACATGCTGTGAGCAGAACCAAAACGAGAGTTCCGGTGGCAGCAATAGCAGCCGGTATTGGAGACTTAATTCTTAGATTCATCGAATATCCTCTGGATATTTATATTCTACTCGAGCGGTAATGTTTTACCGTATACATTATTACTGACCTCCACCGCATGTTTCTCAAGTTCCAATGCCATCTCGCGGACTTCTGCTAATTGCTCCGGGCTGAGATGCACGACCTCGATCAGTTCCAGTTCTTCTCGGGTTGCATCTTCACCTTTCCAGCCGACTCGTACTTCACCCACACCGCGTGCATAATACTTAAGCTGGTAGGCATCAACTTCTCCCAGGCTGGACTCGGCAATCACCAGAACATCCTCGTAGCAATCGACAGGGACACACGTTTCCTGTCCCACTTCGTCTATTTGCCCATAGTCTGACCAATCAACTTCAGGACCCCAACCCTGAAAATAACCGGGTATTTCCAGAGCAGGGTCGGCCATCATCTTGATTCCTGCCCTGGCATCTTCAATACCATGAATCCAGGGTGAAGCCTTCACGAACTCCCCAGCCTCATACTCTTCCGGATATTCTCCGAGGTACCAGACATTGCCATCCTTGTCCTGGGCATAGAAGGCAATTTCCTTCTCGACCACCTCGTCATCATTGTAGTCCACAATCCAAGCCACGACCGTGCGTACCCCCGCAATCTCTTTGGTCAGATCGGTTACAGTAAATTCTATGCGCCGGGTCAGGCTGTTGCCTT
The DNA here is from genome assembly GCA_035250835.1 of Anaerolineales bacterium. Classification (GTDB taxonomy): domain Bacteria; phylum Chloroflexota; class Anaerolineae; order Anaerolineales; family Villigracilaceae; genus Defluviilinea. The sequence continues at coordinate 8,125 of DATFET010000229.1, read as the reverse complement.
CATCATCAACTGCAGTCCCTTCATGCACCCAGCGCGTACCCGGTACCATGGGCATCCACATGTTATTAATTATCGTCGGATCGCTGAAATTACCGGGATCAAATTCCTTGAACTCAGCCACCATGGCAGGGTCTAGCGTATACTCCAAGGGTGAAGTCGCTGCGTACACTTCTTTGCTGTTTTCAAAGGCACTCTCTTCCAGGTCCAGTGCTGCTTCCCGAACCTTTGCCATTCCCTGTGGACTTAATTGGGTAAGGGTGAGTAAATCAAGTGTTTCTCTGCTGGCGTCTGCACCCCTCCAGGTAACCTTGATGTTGCCCACACCCGGTGCGTAGTGTTTGACCTGGAATGCATCCGGTTCGGTTTGACTGAACTCTTCGGTGATCAGCACATCCTCATAGCACGCCACGGGGACACAAGTCTGCTCCCCCAAGGCTATGACTCGTCCACGATCGCTCCAGCCGACCGCAGGCCCCCAACCCTGGGCATAGCTTGGCATTCCCAACTGCGGGTCCGCCTTCATAACGATGCCTGCCTTGGCACCTTTGAGTCCCGGAATCCACGCTGGCGCTTCTACTATCTCTCCCAGCTCATAAACTTCCGGATATTCACCCATAAACCATACGTTACCGTCATTATCCTGGGCATAGAAGGCAATTTCTGCCTCCACCAATGCATCATCGCTGTAATCTAAAATATAAACTACAGCCGTGCGCACCCCCGCAACTTCCTTCGTCAGGTCGGTAACAGTGAAAATGATGCGATGAGGGATCTTTTTTCCTCCTTCCTCCGTGAAGCCATCATAGACATACTCTGTTCCCGGAATGATTGGAAACCATTTGTTGTTAATATCTGTTGGATTGTCAAAAGTTGCCGTTTCGATATCTTCAAGAGCAAACTCGGGGTCGGCCGCGGATTCGTCAGGGGAAGTAGTCTCCACTTTAGGCGCCTGCGTCACAGTTGGAGCTTGCGCGGCAGGTGCAGAGGCCGTGGGATTGGTAGGTGGTATTGATCCACATGCTGAAGCCGCAATTAGCAAAAGAAACGTAACTGACAAAGAAGTAAAGTGGTAATGTCTCATATTCGCTTCCTGCCGGGAAAAGGCATTCCGAGCTTAATATCTGTAGACCGTAAGTCTTTTATTAGCCCACGGTCTATCGATTTCAATATTTGGTCTGGTTGAATGGCAGCTTCGATATTCGAAAACCTCTTGACGAGAAGTCTGGCAGAATTATTGGACCCTATCAAGCTGCCTGAACCTGAGGCGCCTTCTGACGCGGCTTCCCAAACTGCAGATATAGAGTGGGAACAACCAGCAGGTTGAGCAGGGTCGAAGTGACCAATCCACCCAGTATCACGAGTGCCATGGGATGTTCGATTTCATGACCTGGTAGATCGCCGGCAAATGCCAGGGGAACGAGTGCCAGCCCGGTCGTCAAGGCAGTCATCATAATCGGGGCAATTCTCTCGCGGGCACCGCGCAGAACCAATTCTGGCCCAAAGGTCATGCCTTCCTGATTCTCGAGATGCTGGAAGTGACTGATCATCATGATCCCATTGCGGGTGGCAATCCCTAAAATCGTGAGCAGCCCAACCAATGAGCCAAGAGAGAGAACACCGTTGCTGAAATATGCCGCCAGCAATCCACCGACTAACGCCCACGGCAGGGTTACGAAAGTCAGCGTCGCCAGGCGCCAGCTCCCAAACGATGTGTAGAGGAGGAAGAAAATCGCGATGACGGCAATTGACCCGGCGAGGAGCAGGTTCTGCCGGGCAGCCTCCAGTTCTGCAAACTCACCCAGCACTTCCGCATGGAATCCGAGTGGGAAATCAACCGTCGCCAAAGTCTCTTCGACATCACCAGCAACCGAGGCAAGATCACGTCCTTTTACGTTTGCTGAAACATCGATTTTACGCGACTGGCCTTCACGCTCGACCACGTTCGGAACGGCACCAATCCGCACATCCGCTACATCGGCCAGGCGTACACGTTCACCGCCGGGTGTATCGATCAAGAGATTTTCGATATCGGTCAGGCTGTGACGCGATTCGGGTGTGCTCCATACGTTCACATCGTAGGTTTTTCCACCGATAAAAATGTCGCCAACCTCTTCCCCTTGCAGCAGGAAAGCTGCCGCCCGGCGGACATCGCCTGGCTTGAGCCCGTATTGCTGGGCTTTGGCCAGATCAACCTCAACTTCCACCTGAGGCGTCTCCATATGGAGTTCCTTTTTCAGATCCACAATCCCAGGGATACCCTCCATTGCAGCCAGCACTTCATCCGCTTTATCTCCGAGGGTATGCAGATCCTGACCATAGATCCGAATCACGACCGTATCGCTCGATCCTGTGAGAACCTCGCGGATCCGCTCTTTCAAATACGTCTGCACATCGCGTACCAGCCCGGGATAACCATCCACCAGCTCCTGGACGGAGTTCAGCGTTTTATCATAGTCAACCGCCGGATCGACACTGATCCAGTTCTCGGTGAAATAAACTCCGTAGGGTTCGTCCGCCGAGACTGCCTGTCCGATGTGCGAGCCGCAATTCCGCACACCGGGAATGGTCAATAATTCGCGGCAGGATTCGGCAGTGATGCGCCACATTTCAGGATGAGAACTGCCCGGCTTAAGTATCCAGTGCATCAGGAAGTCACGTTCTTTGAAAGATGGCAGCAATTCCTGTCCAAGCAACGGTATCACCACCAGGCCAGCCATAACAATTGTGCCGACAGTGCCGTATCCCAGGCCCGGTGCACGGAGAGTCCGCCCAAGGATGCGGCCGTAGATACCATGCAGCCACGGGATGATGGGGGATTGACGGTGCTCGATCGGCGCATTTGCCAATAGAACAAGAACCATGGCTGGTGTGACGGTCAGTGCGATGAGCGGAGAGACCAACCCTGCCACCACATAGGCGGTGGCCAAAGGCTGGAAAAACGCTCCTGACAGGCCTTGCAGGAAGAAGACCGGCAGCAGGGCTGAGATTTCGATCAGCGAGGCATAAATAATCGTGCCGCGCACTTCGAGTGAAGCCTCCAGCACAATGTTGGCCGTTGACTGAGTGCTGCCCTCCTTGCGGAGCCGGCGCAGGCGGCGCACGATATTTTCAACATCCACGATGGCATCGTCGACGACAGCACCGATCGCAATCGCCAGACCTGCCAGCGTCATCACATTGATGGGCACACCTCGCAGGTCGAGCACAAGCAGGGAAGCCATGAGCGATAATGGAATGATCGTTGCGCTGATCAAAGCAACCCGCCACTCATATAGAAAGGCGAGCAGGATGATCACCACTAAAATAGCGCCGACAAAGAGCGATCTTGTGAGATTTTCGATCGAATTTTCGATGAATGTTGCGGGTCGGAAGATCGTGGTATCGATATCGACCCCTTGCAACCCAGGCCGCATTGCCGAGATCGCCTCTTCCACACCGCGGGTCACATCCAGGGTATTGGCCCACGGCAGTTTTTCAACGATCAGCATCAGGCCGGGACCTTCATTGATAACGGCATCTCCGAATAGCGGCCAGGTACCCCAGACCACATCCGCCACATCCTTGATGAGCAGAGGGGAACCATCCGGCTTCGTTCGATCGTTGATAGGTACCTCCCCCAGCGTTTCCGGAGTGATGGCAGGCAGCACCGAGCGAATTCCAAAACGCTGATTGGGAGTATCGATGAATCCACCGGTGCCGATAAACGAGCCTTCCGAGAACATTAATAAGCTCACGTCGAGAGCGCTGGAAGTCACATCCATGACTTCATTCAAGGTAACATCGTACTCCAGCATCCGTGCCGGGTCGACGTGCACCTGAGGCATCTTGATCTTTTCGCCGTAGATGGGCACATTAGCTACACCGGGCACATCCAATAAGTGGGCACGGATCTTCCAATAGGCGATCATCGACAGATCCATCTCGTCATATTGATCCGAGGAAATGCCGATCTTCATCGCCCGGCTGGTTGAGGAGAGCGGTTGGATAATCACGGGCGGGGCTGCCCATGTGGGCAATGTGGGATAAACCGCGGCAATGCGCTCTGCCACTAGCTGCCGTGCATAGATCAGGTCTGTACCAGGTTTGAAGATGAGGAAGATATCCGACAGGTCTGTCACGGACCGGGATCGCATCACATCCAGCCCCTGCACACCATTGAGCGCCTGCTCCAGTGGTACCGTGACCAGTTCTTCAACGTCCGTTGCCGAAAGTCCCATGGATAACGTTTGAATCTCCACCTTGGGCGGCGCAAATTCTGGAAAGACATCTACCGCGGAGTTCCTCAACCGGCCGATGCCAAAGATCATCAGCACGGCAGCGAGAAATATAACCAGGTAACGGTAACGCAGGCTTGTTTGAACGATCCAGCGCATAGTGCACCTCCTGGTGCGTTATTTGGAAACTCCGGTCTCTGTACCGTACAACTCGGCCACGCCAACCGTCACCACATTCAACTCAGAGGCCAGGCTTTCAGACAAGATCGCCGTGTCACCTTCGATGCGGTCTATCACGATCGATTCTCGAACAAACTTTAAAGGCTCGGGGTTGGTATAAACCCAGGTATTGCCTTCTATGTCATAGATCACGGCGGCATAGGGAACTTCATTTCCGCTCGCAGAGACCGTTTCGATTCCGAGCCGCTCGACTGCTTTTTCGGTCAAAATCACACGGCTTAGATCAGTTCCCTCAATCAGCTCAAGCTGAGAAGGTGCAACCTTCTCCGTCGTTTCCGGTCCAGGACCACAAGCTGAAAGCAGTAATACGGCAAACACAAAGAGAACGACAATTGAACGAGTAGCGCGTTTCATAAGATACCTCCATAAGTAAAATACGGATTTCTACAGCAACTCATCAAGAACCGCCCATATCAATTTGCTTCTGTCGACGGCGGTATACAAAATAGATGATGGCCAGCAGTAAGACGGGTGCCCCGATCACATAGGGAAGCACACCTCCAGGATTAAGCCGTGTGAAAGGCGTTACCGTCAGATGAATCCCCGAAGAGGCGATGGGGTGACTGGTGGTCTCGCGGCTGGTCGGTGCGGGGATAAGAACCATATAGACCATGTAATCGCCATCCAGTATTGTGTTAATGACCCAATGCAGGCTGGCGGATTCACCGGAGGCCAGCGAATCGATATACTGAGTTCGCTGGGGTGACCAATCTTCTGGATCAACTACGTCGCCCTTCGCGTCAAGGTTGATGACATTCATCGCCACAATCAAAGGGGGTGATGTCTCTGCTCCATTGTTTGTCACCGTCGTATTGTATTCAACAGTATCGCCCGTCTTAACTGTCCTGGTATCGGCATCAATGGATATCTGAAGATCTTCCTCCGATTGCTGTTCTCTCTGATCAGCCAAAACTGGAGATGCCGCCAGAGACGCTACCAGTAGACCAGCTATCAATAAAGGGGCTGCTGGACGGACAAATCTTGCCAGCAGTTTGCTCTTCCTTCCGGCTTCGAGGCGTAGCCCGGGCGCGGCATAGAAAAACAGCAGGATGATGATCAGGAGAGCAAACACTGCCGGCGATTCCAGCCATGTCCAGTATTCAATTACAGGTCGATAATTCACAAGATGCTTCGAAAGGAAATGGTTGACGGCAGCCAAAGGGTTGACCCATTGGAGAAACTGTCCGGCTGCTCCGGTCTGGGCACGGCCCGGCAGCTGAGCTGGGACCAGGAATAGAATGTAGATGCCGAGGCTGATAAAATAGCTGGTCTTGTTGGAGGTAGACCAGAAACTCACAAGCATTCCCACGCCAGTGTAACCGATAGCCAGCATCGTCCCTGTAATGGCACCCCAGACAATCGCCGGAACGTAAACATCATCCCCCTGAGAAAGTACCTTCATAAAAGGCAGGGCGATAAGGAATGCCACGGGCCATTGTGAAAGTCCGCCAAGGAATTTGCCTACCATGATTTGTCGACGGCTGGTTGGAGTCAGGAGAAGAGATTCGAGCGTTCCCCGGTCTCGTTCACCGCTTAGAGCATCTGCACCGATAACCAGGCCAATAAATAGGGAGATGGACATGGCGTTCTTGAGCATCTCATAAGTGGCTTCCTTCGGCGGGATCAGGCTCAGCTCGCTGTTGAAGGAATAGACGTATACCATTACTCCCAATATGATGCTGTAGATCAGCATAAGATTGAGGGCTTTTCCCCCAATCCAGAGATCTAGCACTTCTCTCCTGAGGACAAGCCACCAGGTCGGTGAGACCTTTTTTGCCGCAGCCGTATGCTGGGTGATGGTTGCTTTTTGTGTATTTTGTATATTGCTCATTGGATTGATTCCTCAGTCAAGTGTAAAAAGACGTCCTGCAGACGGTTGCCTTCCACCTCAAAGCCCAAAATTGGAATTTTTGCGCGGATGAGGGCGCTAAGGATTCTGTTGTTCACCTGATGTGCCCTGGCTAATTCACCATTGCCGGGTGGTACCAGTTCGAGCCGCAACCAGCCTTCCATTTCACCGATGGGGCTTACCCCGGCGATATTCGGTATATCCTTCAGAACGACCAGCGCTTCGTCAACCGATTCAGGCATGACCTGAACCCGCAGAGCATTCCGCAAGATGATGTTCTGCTGGACTCGACCGATGACAGCGGCAACTGAGCCTTTCGCAACGATCTGACCAACGTTCAAAATAACCACATCATCACATACATTTTCAATCTCTGAGAGGAGATGACTGCATAAGATCACGCCGGTACCTCGATCGCGTGCGATCCGTTGCACAAGTTCGAGCAGCTCCTGCTGTCCGCGTGGATCCAGGCCTAAAGTAGGTTCGTCAAGGAAAACAACCACCGGATCGTTGACCAGGGCACGTGCGATGCCCAACCTTTGTCTCATCCCATGACTGTAGGAACCGATCAGGGACCTCGCTCTCTGCTGCAACCCTACATTTTCAAGAAGTGTCAGTGCATTTTCTTTCGCTTCTGGAGCTGGTCTCCCGTAGAGTTGACCGAAGTAGATCAGGTATTCCAGTCCCGTCATCTGCCTGGGAAACCCCAGGTTTTCAGGAAGAACGCCGATCCTGCGGCGGATCTGCTCTGGATATTCAGAGCTGATTCCGTCAATGATAAAATGTCCGGCCTCCGGCTCCATCATGGTCGTCAGAATACGAATTGAGGTAGTTTTTCCTGCCCCATTCGGGCCAAGGAAACCGAGAATGCGCCCAGCCTTCAAAGAGAAAGTTAATCCCTGAAGTGCCTTTCTGGGGCCGTAGGACTTTCGCAGACCCTCTGCTACCAAAATGTCGGGTTGGGAGCTTACTCCCATCGAGTCTTGGTGAGTGATCATTTTGGATGGCCTTTCATCGGAATTTCTTAATCGGTTGCAACGGCAGGAAGATCGGTCCGTTGGAATCCTAGGTCAGCTTCACGGCTGGCCCCAAAACGCAGATAGAGTGCTGGCATGGCAAATAGGTTCAGCCAGGTTGAGGTAACCAGTCCACCTATCGTAACGATCGCGATTGGACGCACGATCTCGTGACCGGGAATATTGCCAAAGAGCACGAATGGCAGGAGGGCAAGGCCGGTTGCCAGGGCGGTTATCAAAGTAGGTGAAAGCCGTTCCCGAGCCCCACGCGTGACCAGCTCTGGACCAAAGCCCACGCCTTCCCGTTCCTCGAGATACTGGTAGTGGCTGAACAGCATGACAACGCTGCGCAAAGCGATTCCTGCGACGCTGAGGCAGCCGCCCAATAAACCAAGCGAAAGTACACCGCCATTACCCAGAAGGTCTGCCATCATGCCGCCTGCCAGAGCCGCGGGCAGGGTCACGATGGCCACCAGAGCCAGACGCCAGTTTCTAAAAGCAGCTTGTAGGAGCAGATAAATTCCGCAGACTGCCACAATCACGGCAATCAGGATACCCTGTTGAGCCGCCTGTCGGGTTGCGAAATCACTTGCAACCTCTGCGTGATATTCGAGTGGGAAGCCATAGTTTTTGATCGCCGCGTCCAAATCACTGGCTACTGCATCGGCGCTGCGCCCTTCCACGTTCATGCCGATATCCAGGTAGGCTGAGACCGCCTCACGCTTGATTACTGTAGGCGACGCCACAATGCGCACATCAGCCACTTCACCCAGACGCACGTGACCACCGCCGGGGGTGTCTATGAG
>DATFET010000220.1:0-6528 GCA_035250835.1 Anaerolineales bacterium | reverse complement strand
GGGAATCGTAAAAATCAAATGCAGCGGAAGGAGACCTGACGGTACAATTGTAGTGGAGTTCGAAAGGACAGCGATGTTTCTTAAGCGTTCGCATGTTGACACGTTGAAAGGTTAGAAAGTTCACCATTCACACGTTTACCTGGAGATCGTATGCACTCACGACGCGCCCTGCTTTATATGCCCGGTGATGACCGCCGCAAGATCGAAAAAGCTGCCAGCCTTGGCGTTGACTGTGTCTGTATGGATATGGAGGACGGGGTGGCATTCACGCGCAAAATAGAGGCACGAGCGGTCATCGCCCAGGCGATGAAGGACCTGTCTTTCGGCGAGTCCGAGCGCTGTATCCGCATCAACAGCATCGGCTCAGGATTGGAGTCGTATGATCTGGTCGCCGCGCTGGCAGCCAACCCCGATACGATCGTGGTGCCAAAGATCGAGACTGCGGACCAGGTCCAGTGGGTCTGCGATCACATGGAATCTTATGAATTATCGAGCAGCCAGAATATTGGGAGCGTCCGTTTGCTGGTTGGCGTCGAAACTGCAAAGGGGATTTTGAACCTGAAGAAGATCGCCGAAGCGGACCCGCGTCTCGAAGCGATCGTCTTCGGCGCCGAGGATTATGCCGCCTCGATCGGCGCCCGGCGTACGAAGGAAGGGACCGAGATGCTGTATGCGCGTCAGGCGGTGGTCACTGCCTGTGCAGCGAACGACCTGCAGGCGATCGATATGGTCTACATTGACTTCCAGGATAGCGAAGGGCTGCGTGCGGAAGCAGAACAGGGAGCAGGATTCGGCTTCAGCGGGAAACAGGTCATTCACCCGAACCAGGTGCCGGTGGTGCAGGATGCGTTCACTCCATCCAGTGAGGAGATCGACTATTCCCGCAGGGTCGTCGAGACGTTCGAGTCCTCCCAGCGGGAGGGAAAAGGCGCCTACGCACTGGATGGCACAATGATCGACATGCCTCTTTTGAAGTCTGCCCGAAAAGTGCTGGAGCGGGCGCGCGCCGCGGGGAAAATATAACATAATTTTGCGATAACTCACCTTACAGGGAAATATTTTGCTCTCCATCTTCTACGGCATCGCTTCCGCGGCGGCCTGGGGCGCGGCAGATTTTATCGGTGGGCTGGCCAGCAAACGGATCAGCCCGTACCGCGTCCTCTTCCTGGCCGAAATTGCCAGCGTATTACCCTTTCTTGTCCTTGCTCTCTTCACAGCCGAAACCCTTCCCCCGCCTGTGGATTTGCTCTGGGGCGCGCTGGCAAGTCTGCTTGGGTTGGGCGGGCTGATCTTCCTCTACCGCGCTCTGGCCAGCGGACGAATGACGATTGTCGCGCCGGTCTCGGCGTTGTTTGCCGCGCTCCTCCCGGTGGTGTTTGCCTTTTTTACTGAAGGACCCCCGCCCGTCACAACCTTAATCGGATTCATACTTGCCTTTCTGTCGGTCTGGCTGATCTCCCAGACAGGTGGGATAGATCTACGCTTCTCCATCTCGGACCTGCGCCTGCCCCTGATCTCCGGCCTGTTCTTTGGCTTATACTTTATCGTGCTGCATCGAGCCACGGTGAATGCTTTTTTCTGGCCGCTGGTCAGCTCCCGCAGCGCGGGACTCATCGCCCTGGGATCGTTCGCGCTCCTAACGCGCCAGCCTGCCCTGCCGCCGCGTGATCTGTGGGGGTCCGTGATCCTGAATGGCATCCTCGATATTGGGGGGAATTGGTTTTACGTTCTCGCGGCGCGGGCCGGCCGGCTCGACGTAGCCGCCGTGCTCGGCTCGTTGTATCCCGCCTCCACCGTTCTGCTGGCATGGATATTCCTGAAGGAAAGGATTTCTTCCATCCAGATCATCGGCATCCTGCTCGCCTTCGCCGCTAGTATTCTGTTTACAGTGTGAAGTTTTACCGGCTGCTTCGAATCCTGCTGTTCGCAAGCTTGAGATATTCCCCGCTGATCTCATACCCAATGAAATGCCTGCCTGCCTTCAGGGCAGCAAGAGCCGTCTGCCCGGAACCCATGAACGGATCGAGCACGATCTCGTCCGAAAAGGTATACAGCTGGATCAGGCGATAAGGCAGCGCCACGGGGAACGGCGCGGGATGTCCCACCTTGCGCGCCGACTCGGATGGGAACTCCCAGACGGATTTTGTGAACTCCAGGAATTCCTCCCTCGAGATGGTGCTCTTTCGACCATCCATCTTATCGCGGCGAAAACTTCCCTTGGAAAAGACAAGAATGTACTCGTGCGTATCGCGTAACGTCGGATTGGAAGCCGACTTCCACGAGCCCCAGGCGGTGGATGTGCTGGAGGAGGCAGCCTTGTCCCAGATGATCTCGCCGCGCATCAAAAAACCAAGTTCGATCAGCTCTTTTGCGATCAAGCCGTTGAGTGGGATGTATGGTTTGCGTCCTAGGTTGGCGATGTTGATACAGGCGCGACCGCCCGGGACCAGCACTCGATATACCTCTCTCCACACATTTTTTAGGAAGGCAAGGTACTCATCCAGGGAAAGGTCTTCGTCGTATTCCTTCCCCACGTTGTAAGGCGGCGAGGTGACCATGAGATGGACGGAGCAGTCGGGCAGTTCGTCCATGGCTTCCGATGAGCGGTCGAAAATGATATCCACCCCGGCAGGAGGATTTTCCACGTACGCTTCCACCCCGGCCTGGGGCTGGTCCGCGTAGAGACGGGCTCCATAGAACGCAGACGAGTCGTGGCCCTCGCGTCCAGGCGACCCGAATGATGTAGTGGAAGTATTTTTCAGAAGTTTACGCTTTGACATTTTGGGTCTGGGAAGATTCTTGATCCCATTTTACCCCAGTGGGTAGCGATGAAAAATTAAAAAAATAAAGGCGTAATGCCTCTATGGTACTGCATTACGCCAGTTATTCAATTGTAGATCAGGCGGGCTGTGCTTCCGCTTCGTACTCGGGTGCCTCTTCTTCCACCGTCATTTCAGGCTCTTCGTTCGGCTTGCGGTCCAGCATTTGCATGCTTAAAGCGACGACCTTGGTGAAATATTTGGTATCACCTTCGTTCTCATACCGGTCGGTTTTCAAGCGTCCCTCCAGGAACACCAGGCTGCCCTTCTTCAGGTATTGCTGGCAGACCTCACCAAGGCGACTCCAGGCTTCCACGTTAACCCACTCGGTATACTCCTTGCTCTCGCCGTCCTTGCTCTTCCAGCGATTGCTGACAGCGACCGAGAAATGAGCGACCTTTTTCCCGGTGGGAGTGAACCTGCTTTCAGGGTCCTTCCCCAAACGTCCGATCAGTTGTACTCTATTTAGTGCTGGCATATCTTTTTATCCTTGTCTGCTATGAAATTTTTGTTACAAACATAGTTTAATTTCAAGGAAAAATATGTCAATCAATAGTCTTGTCATTTTTGTCAGAATTACGATTGCATATCATATTTGTTAAGATCACTCGTTACTTTCATCATGCCTTTGGCATGACTTTAAGCATAAACACGCCTGATAACAAATGGGCTGCAGGAAAACCCTGCAGCCCATCGTTGTTGATTTTATTCAGTTGGATGGAATGCCCGCCAGACTATTCCATATTGTGACCGGGCCTAGAAGGCATCGGTCAAATCGAGTTCCTCTTCGCCGCTGGGGACAGCCTGCTCAGCCGGGCTATCACCTGCTCGGCTGTCCAGGAACTGGACCATCTGGGCAACGACTTTGGTGAAATACTTGGTTTCACCGCTGTCCTCATATTTGTCGGTTTTCAGACGTCCATCGATGTACACCAGGCTTCCCTTTTTCAAGTATTCCTGGCAGGTCTCTCCAAGCCGGTCCCAGGCTTCCACGTTTACCCATTCAGTGGATTCCTTCAATTCGCCTTCCCTGCTCTTCCAGCGATTGCTGACGGCGACCGAGAAATGAGCGACCTTTTTTCCAGTAGGGGTGAAATTGCTTTCAGGGTCCCTGCCCAGTCGTCCGATCAATTGGACGCGGTTTAGTGCTGGCATAGTTTCCTCCCTTCCTGGGGTTCAATACTTTTAGATGCTGTGTAACGTGTCATATGTAGTCTCCTTTTTATCTAAAAGAACAGTATGCAGTTGTCGAATACAGTTATACTTTTGTTACTCTGATGGGGCCTCCGAGGATGCACCGTTGGATTTCTTGAGCACGGGCAGACCGGTCTTCATCTCGGCGACATCGTAGCCGGCAGGGACGGCGTCGAGCGCATCTTCCTGCCTCAATTCCTTGGAGAAATAAAAGAGGGTACGTTCCTTGCCGGTCGAAGTCATGGACTTCTTGGTGTGCAAATAGTAGGTGGTGCCTTTGGAATTTGTAAACGAATAAGCCATATTTTCTCCTTTTTCTGACGGGTAAGAATAAGTTTAGCACAGATTTTCTAGGTATGTCAATCAGGAGTTTCGTGTATGCGTACCGTAATTTTGCTCGCCGACCTACGCTCCGCCCGCCTTCCCCTCCACGGGACGGTAGGTCTTGTGCCTACCATGGGTTACCTGCACGTAGGGCATCTGTCTCTCATCCGACGGGCACGGAAGGAATGCGACCATGTCGCCGTGTCCATCTTTGTCAACCCGACCCAGTTCGGACCGAAGGAAGACCTCGCCAAATACCCCCGCGACGTCGAACGGGACCTTAAACTGATCGAACCGCTCGGTATAGACCTGGTATGGATGCCCACAGCCGAGATCATGTATCCACCCGGGTACCAGACCTGGGTGGAGGTTGAGGCGATGACCCGTCCCCTGGAGGGCGCGATGAGGCCGGGTCACTTCCGCGGGGTCACAACGGTTGTCGCCAAGCTGTTCAACGCCGTCCAGCCGCACAGGGCTTATTTCGGCCAGAAGGATGCCCAGCAGGCAGCCGTCATCCGCCAGATGGTGCGGGATTTGAATTTCCCCGTCGAGATCGTGGTCTGCCCGATCGTGCGCGAGGCGGACGGGCTGGCAATGTCCAGCAGAAATGTCTATCTCGACCCGGACCAGCGCAAAGCCGCGACCGTGCTCCATCGTTCGCTGAGCGCCGCAAAGGAAGAGTACGAAAATGGCGAGCGGGATGCCGAAAAGCTAAGAGGAACGATGAAAGATGTGTTGGCTGGCGAACCGCTTGCCGAAGTCCAGTATGTTTCCTGTGCGGATTACGATACGCTCGAGGAGTTGGATGCCATAAAAGGCAAAGCCCTGCTTTCCCTGGCAGTCTATTTCGGCAAGACAAGGCTGATCGATAATTTTGTGCTGCAATAATAGCCTTGCGAAGGTTATTCCCAATCCAACCTTCGCAAGGCTATCGGTTTTGCGAAACGACGGCTGCCGTCCCCTACTGATTTATGGTCCCCAGTTCATATCTTGGGCAAAGGGAGTGAGTACCATACTGGCTCTTCCATTCAGATACACGATCTGCGCCTGCCCGCCCTGATAGACTTCCTGCGTAGGTGCTGTCGCAACAATGACAAAACTTGCATCCGGCGCCCAAAGGGCTTCGTTCATTAACTCAAATGTTTCCGGGCGAAGGACAGTTCGCCCGGTCACGCCATCGGGCGCGGAGCGGACAATCTGCAAAGGCGCCCGGGAGACAAAGCCATCCGGCGCGGCGACCTTTGCATAGAAGTAATACAACTGACCATCGGGAGCAAGGTACGGTTCATCAGGGATGTTATACATGCCGTCGCCCGCTTCAGCCGGCAGGAGCGTCGTGACCGCGCCGGTCCCTGCATCTACCCACCATAGACCAGGCAGGAACATGCCAAAGCTCGGATTTGCCGAGTAAAAAGCAGAGCCGTCCTGCACCCATTCTTCCTCCCCACAGCAGATCAAGGCAGCCTCTGCCCCTGTCAGACGGACGAGTGCCTTGCTATCGGGATAATAGATTGCAGCAGACGCGCCTTCATAATAAGCCAGTGTGATGAGAAGTTTGCTCCCATCCGGTGAATATTTTTCAGGCACGTATATTTCTTTCGGGAAGAGCAGCCCGCTGCCCAAGTCATCGATCTGGTTCTCGATCGCTCGGCTGCTCACACTCGTGGACAATGCGTAAAAGTTCAATCCCTGATGGCTATAGGCGAGAGTCTCACCATCCGGTGAGAATACCGGGTTGGATACCCTGTTGACAAACGGGTTGTTCTCATCCACGACACCCCCATCGACCAGGAGCCGGCGGTTGGAACCATCGACGTTGATCAATACCAGCTGGTTGTTTACCACATAAGCGACGCTTCCATCCACTGGTGAGACGCCATAATTTTCGACGTTGTACGTCTCGGAGGTAACCTGCCGCTGAGTGGTACCATCCCGCTCGATGCGAAAGACCTGCGTCAGCCCGGCGCTATCGGTGTCGAGAAAATACAGAGTATGCGGCAGGAATCCGTTAACCGGTTCTGGCTCGGGTGTCTCAGTGGCTTCACTTGTCGGGGTGAGGGCCTGAAAGGTCAGCGCGACGACAGTTGATACTACATCTGGCGAAGCGGTGGGAGCATCACTGCCTCCAATCGGCAGGGCACAAGCCATTACTGCACTGCCCAGGACCAGAAAAACCAATAGGGGTCGAAAG
>DATFET010000168.1:0-6952 GCA_035250835.1 Anaerolineales bacterium | reverse complement strand
TGCAGGATCACCCCGGTTGCGTTGATAACCGGCAGCAGGGTTGGCGCCGTCCAAGCGGAAAGATGGGATTCTGCCTGAGCCAGGATCGCGCCTGTCGTCGGCAGACCTGCCTCAGGCTTTGCACGGAATCGGGCGCGGGTTTCGTCCAGGGTCAAACGCAGAGCGTCCAGTGTCAACGGACGACCGTACACGCGAATCAGCTGATCCGATTGCCCCAGTAATTGTTCCACGGAGGGAAGGTCACGAAGGCTGCTCATCGCTGGTGACAGGCGGTTTCCAATGAGCTTTTTCGCGCAGGCGGATAAAGTATTCGATGGCGGCAAGTCCACCTGCCAGACCGATGACTACATAGACCGTGACGAGACCCCCAAGCTGCAGCCAGGCCAGGGTCGCCGCGTAGACACCGAACCACAGCGCCTGACGGACAATCACATTTGCTTCGGCAGGTTTGTCACTCGGAAAGCGGCGATGGAGAAAATAGATAATGGGCAGCATGGTGCCCGTGATCGCCATGAGCGTCAGAAAGAAGAACCCCCAGCGCGGCAGGACATATGGAAGTGTTTGTGTAATGAGGAGATACAATCCGCCCCAGCCAATGATCATGAGCACGAGGGACGAGATTGCAATCGGTTTGAAGCGTAATTGTCCATCCATTGAGGGAATTATACTCCGAGAGGTACAATGGAAACATTGTAGACAAGCAAAAAGGGTGGAGATGAGAGATGAAGAGTGGTGACAGCCGCTCCGTACGTTTTCAATTTTGCAATTTGAGGTATAACTTCATAACCAACTCCGATGGCTGGGTAAGCTGAGGGTTCATCGGGGCTGTAATAGAATGAAAGGGGTACAAGTGTTGTATTCGACCACCAGCACATGGAGGTGATATGAACGTATCTGAAGCAATCCGAACAAAACGGGCGGTCCGCAAATTTCAGGATAAGCCCCTTCCTGACGACGTCATTCAAGCCATTCTCAACGCGGGGCGGCGCTCCCAATCCTCCAAGAATGAACAGGCCTGGCAATTCGTCGCTATCCGCGATAAGGCGATCCTCAAGGCCTTATCCGAATGCGGCACCTGGGCAGGCCATCTCGCAGGCGCAGCGCTGGGAGTTGCCATCCTGACCCCTGACCCTGAAGGAAAATTCCAGATCATGTTCGACGCAGGCCAGGCTGCGGCGTTCATGCAGCTTGCAGCCTGGGAGTTGGGAGTCGGTTCAGTCCCTGCATCGATCTACGAGCATGAAAAAGCTCGTCAGATTTTGGGCTTTCCGTCAGAGTGGCATTTGCGAATTGCGCTCTCGTTTGGATATCCCATGGACGGGGGAAAAATATCCGCACCGCCGAAGAAAGGTGGACGCAGGTCATTCGATGAAGTCGTCCATTGGGAGAGGTGGTGAGATGTTTACGAATAGTTAAAATCTGCTATACTTTTTGTGTACAGGAGATTTATTATGCGTATCAAAGTTGTTCTTGAAGAAAGCGATGAAGGTGGCTATACAGTCTATGTCCCATCCTTACCAGGCTGTATTAGCGAAGGCGACACGAAAGAAGATGCTCTGAGAAATATACAGGAAGCCATAGAACTTTATCTAGAGCCTGTAGAGGATGACTGGATACTGGATGAAAAGGATCTCGTACAGGAAGTTGACGTGTGAGTAAAGTTCCCAGCCTGTCGTATACCGAGATCATCAGGGCATTACAGCGAGACGGCTGGACAGTAGTTCGCCAGCGCGGAAGTCATATTCGTTTACAGAAAAGGATCGGTGATGAGTTACTCAAAATTACCGTTCCCGCTCATCGCCCAGTCAAACGTTCGACATGATCACATATTCTGAAACAAGCGCGGTTGGATGTTGATAGGTTCTTGGATCTGGTATAGCAATGTTGCAAACACCTTGACCATGGTTTAAGCATGGAAAACTAAGGTGGGCTGTAAGACGGGAGTTCCAGCTTTTCCAAAAAGTATGGAAGCATCTTATGCCACCAGGGCCAGTCGTGGTTGACATCGTGTCCCCAGATGTCGATCCGGCAGGGAATATTTTTCTGCTCGAGGATGTGTTTGAGCGCCAGTGTATCGGACAGCATATCATCCTCCCACGGACCCTGGCCGACTGCAACGATGATGCGGCTCTGGCGGTACTGGTCGAGGTACCAGGGGTCGTTCAACCCCGGAAGATAAGCCAGCGGTGTATTGAAGTAGACATTTTCGTCCATGTAATCGCCGATGAAGAGATTCAAGCGATATAAACCACTCAGGGAAATAACCGTATCGAACACATCCGGGTGACGGAAGAAAAAATTGGCGGCATGATACGCGCCCATGCTGACGCCGGTCGTCAGGAATTTCTGGTCCGTGTCCCCGCAGTGTCTGCGGATGAACGGGACCACTTCCTCCACGATATAGCGATCATAGTCCTGGTGACGGCGGGCGCGGTCGACGGGATGCGCGTCCCAGTTTGCCCAGGTCTGCCCATCCAGGCTGTTGACCGCGAAGAGCTTGATCTGGCCCGCTTCGATAACGTGGGTAAGTCGGTCGATCATCCCAAAGTCCTCGAATTCATGGAAGCTGCCGCCCTGGGCGGGGAAGACCAGCACAGGCTTTCCGTAATAACCGTAGACCTTCAATTCCATGTCATGACCCAAAATGGGACTGAACCACTTGTGATATTCGATCTGCATGAAAGGCTCCCTTATTCCTGAATATATCTGGCAATTGAGATAATTTCGTCCAGCTCGGGCGATCGGATCAGGTACCCATAATTCCCCAGCGCCGCGCTGAACACGCCGCTGATCGGCTCATGGTGACTGATTTTATCGCTGTACGCAGACAGGATCTCCTGCTGACTGTGCGCATACGAGCGGTTGGACTTGCGTCCCACGTAACAGCAGAAATATTTGTGAGTGTATTCGGGATATGGGAAGCCCTTGCCTGCAATGATGCTGGCCCAGGCGTTGTAAACATCGATGTCGCAGGCGTAGTTGAACATGTCGGTGGTGAGTCCGCCCGGGGGACGCATGTTCACCTCCAGCGCGATGAGATCACCCGTTGCAGCCTGGCGGAAATACTCAAAGTGGAAGAAGCGCTCGCGCACGTCGAAGGCTTTCAGCGTGCGAACTCCCAGGGATTGCAGGTCGGCATGAATCTCGCGCTGAGTATAGTAGTAGATCAGGTCGTCGTTCAGGACCGTCTCCATGATCCCCATACTGTACGTCAGTGAGTTCATGAAGACGAGCGTGCCGTCGCGGTCGGTCAGTCCATCGAACGTCAGGATCTGCCCGCTGACGAACTCCTCGAACAGATAGTCTACGGGCGGTTTGGTCTCGAAGAAGGATTTCAATTCATTCTCATCATGGATCTTGTAAGTGGCTGCCGCGCCGACACCGATATCCGGTTTCGCCACGAGCGGAAAGCCGGTCTCTTGGATAAGTATCTGCGCGTCCTTCATCTCTTTGACCACTCTGCCGCGCGCCACTTTGATCCCCGCCTGGATGAACGCCTCCCGCATCAGGGACTTGCGCTTGACCCCGGCGATCTGGTCGCTCCGTATCCCGGGCATATTGAAATCGGTGCGCAGCCGAGCTTCGGTCTCGAGCCAATATTCGCTGTGCGAATCGATGCGGTCGAGCTTGCCGTAGCGGTGGATGAAGTAGCCCAGAGCGCGCAGAAGATCATCGTAGTTGTGCATGTCGTTGACACGGAAGTATTCGGCCAGCGAGGATTTAAGCTCAGAGCGCAGAGAATCATAAGGTTCATCCCCCAGCCCCAGGACGGTCACACCGTGGCTCTTGAGTGCCGCCGCGAAGCGGTAATAATTCGGTGGAAAATGTGGAGACAGGAAGACGAAATTCATAAAAGCCTCCGAGGGTCAACGTTGCCCAAATATACCAAATTTCTGCCGGGTGACAGATAGAATTTGTTGTAAAATGAAACCATGACGCTGCAAATCAAAACCGATGTCCGCCCGACTGGTTTCCCGCCTGTGTCTGAGACGCTGCCGCAGGCAGTCCAACGGATCGTGGCAGGTCTCAAACCAGAGAAAATTATCCTGTTCAGATCGTACGCATCCGGGAACCCCACACCGGATAGTGATGTGGATTTGCTTGTCGTCATGGAAACAAATGGCAAAAACAAAGAAATACATCGTGCTGTTTCCATGTTGCTGTATCCTCGTCAATTTCCTGCCGATATTCTTATCAAAACGCCGCAGGAAATTGAAGACGCAATGAAGGGTGGAGTAGATCATGGTTTCTTCGTACGGGAAATTATCAAAAAGGGGAAAGTTCTTTATGACCGACGTAACCGAACTTAAATCATGGACCAGATATGCCGAGGAGGATTTCAGCGCGGCAAAGACGTTACTCGCTCTTAAAAAAGCCATTGCTTGCCGCAGCCTGTTTTCACGCACAACAATGCGCGGAAAAGTATCTCAAAGCCCTCCTGCTCCTCAAAGACGTCGATTTCCCAAAAACACATGACCTCCCGACCCTGGATACTTTATGCCAACAAAATAGAATCCTTACAGGCTTTGATCCGCACCAACTGACTGATCTGACAAAATATGCGCTACAGTCTCGTTATCCAGGAAGCCAGCCAACTTTGGAAGAAGCCAGAGAGATGATTGAGATCGCCAAAACTGTTCGTCGTTTTGCCCGTTCATTCCTGGGTTTGAAGTAGCAGTGCATCTGTCAAACCGGGGCAATCAGGTTGCTGCTATTGAACGTCGCTTTGAATATTCAGTAGTCAGGTGACAGTCATCTTTAAGATGACTGTCACCTGCAAGCCATCGAAACTTTCCGCACAGCGCGCAAGATCGCTCCGCACGCGGGGATTGTGAAGTCCCGTGCTGCGGTTGTTCGATGAGTTGGCGAAGTGCGATACCGAGGGGATTTTGAAGGGAGTGAGGGAAGCAGTGGAGGGGTCATGACCCCCATCCCAGCCTTCCCCAAAGTGGGGGAAAGTTTTGACTCTGGGAGTGAAGGTATTTGTATTACCATGAAAAGTATTGTATAGTGTTACCAGACAAATTTTGATAAGGAGAGAAAAATGGCAGACAGTGTTTATAAGGTGATCACGTTGATCGGCACCAGCACCGAGTCCTGGGAGAAGGCTGCCGCGGCCGCAGTAGAGCGCGCTTCGCAATCCCTGCGCGATCTGCGAGTGGCTGAGGTCAAGGAACTCGATATGCAGTTGGAGGAAGGTAAGGTCGTCGCGTATCGTGCGAAGGTGAAAGTATCCTTCAAATACGAGGGCAGCGAATAAAGAGTGGTCAGCAGGGGACACAGATGAAGAAGCCATGGATGCCTTCAACAGGAGAGAACATGACTGCCTATGTCATCGTAGATATCAACGTCACAGATCCTGTCCGCTATGAGGAGTACAAGAAACTTGCCGCGCCGACAGTCAAATTGTACGGAGGCAGGACTGAAACACTCGAAGGCGACTGGTCACCGTCCCGCCTGGTGATCCTCCAGTTCGAGGACATCGAACAGGCAAAATCTGGCTGAACTCATCCGAGTACAGCGGACCCCGGAGCATTCGTCATCAAACGGCGATCTCGAACATGATTTTGATCGAAGGCATTTGATACAATTTCACGATGTTCGATCTGACACCTATCCTTGAAAAGGCAGGCGGAAAAATCATCGCGGTCGCATTCCAGGATCATGAGTCTGATGCGGACTACTTCCTGAATGCGGACCATGCCTTCCATCCCGCCAGCACGTTCAAAGTCCACGTCATGATGGAGGTCTTCCATCAGGCGAACGAAGGCATGCTTTTTCTGGACGACCGTCTCCCCATCAACAATTCATTCAGGAGCATTGCGGATGGAAGCACGTATTCACTCCATGTAGACGACGATGCCGAACAATCTTTGTATCCGCGCCTGGGTGAGGACGAGTCGGTTCATGAGCTGACCCGCCTGATGATCGTCTGCAGCAGCAATCTTTCGA
Source organism: Anaerolineales bacterium (assembly GCA_035250835.1). Classification (GTDB taxonomy): domain Bacteria; phylum Chloroflexota; class Anaerolineae; order Anaerolineales; family Villigracilaceae; genus Defluviilinea. The sequence continues at coordinate 1,000 of DATFET010000168.1, read as the reverse complement.
CCAACATCCTGCTCGAAAAGGTCGGCGCTGAACAGGTAAATGATTTCATCCGAGCCCTGGGCATCGAGGGCGTGATCGTTCGCCGCGGCGTGGAGGCTCATGCAGCTTTTCGTCTGGGGATGAATAACAGCGCCACGGCGCGCGGCCTTACGCAAACCATGGATTTGATCGCCAGGAAAAAAGTGGTGTCCGAAGAGGCATCTCAAAAAATGATCGGAATCATGCTGGCACAGGAATTCAACGAGAGCATTCCTGCGTTACTTCCGAGTTCAGTACGAGTCGCACATAAGACCGGCTGGACAGACGATTATTATCACGACACTGGCATCGTTTATCCACCAGACCGCAAGCCCTATGTCTTATCAATCATGACAAAGGGATTTCCCGAGGACCGCGCAACTGATGCGCATGCCTGCATGGCAAACATCTCCAGGCTGATCTATGACCGGATACACAATGTTCTGACCTGAGCGCTGGTCCGAACTTTTTCATTTGCGATTTTCTCCCAGTTAGTTCCTGATTTCCACATAGGCCAGCGGCTGAAGAACTATTAATACTTTCTTAAGAGTGAAAACTGAACGCGGTACAATTGCGCCCATGTCTCAACAATCCGGCTCATCGAGCATCAGCATCTCTTCCCTGATCTATTACCCCATCAAAGCCTGCCGTGGATTCGAAGTGGAGTCGGTCCAGGTGGAAAGGATGGGATTGCAGCATGACCGCCGGATGATGGTCGTCACGCCCGATGGTGAGTGCCTGACACAGCGTGAATATCCACGTCTGGTTATGGTCACACCGAAATTGAATAACGGCTCGCTGGAACTCTTGGCGCCGAATTATGATTCAATCCAGGTTGGAATTCAATCCTCAGGCACGCCTGTCCCTGTCAATATTTGGAAGAGTAAGAGTGTCCAGGCCATCGACCAGGGTGACGAAGCCGCGGACTGGTTTTCCGACTGGATCGGAGCTTCAGTAAGACTTGTCTATGTGGCAGATGGCT
>DATFET010000159.1:0-9958 GCA_035250835.1 Anaerolineales bacterium | reverse complement strand
TGCCATGAAAATCGCGGGCTCACGCCTCATATTCAGGATGTGACCCGGCGCTACGCCAAGGCAGGATACGTTGGCCTGGCGATGGACCTGCTCTCACGTCAGGGAGGCAGCGCGGCAGTCGGGGAATCGGGTGTGCCCGGCGCTTTAGGGAACATCCAGCCCGAGCAGTTCGTGGAGGATTTCAAGAGCGGCTGGCGCTACCTCCAGGGACAGCCGTTTGCAGATGCCAGCCGCGTGGGTATGACCGGGTTCTGCTTCGGCGGAGGGGTGACCTGGCAGGTTGCCGTACACATGCCGGAACTCCTGGCAGCTGTCCCATACTATGGCCCGCATCCTCTTCCCTCAGACGTCCCCAGCATCAATGCAGCAGTGCTTGCGATCTATGGCGGACTGGATAATCGCATCAATTCGGGCATTCCTCCCATCGAAGAGGCGATGATGGCAAACAACAAAATTTATGAAAAGGTGATTTACCCTGATGCAGATCACGCTTTTCATAATGACACCGGTGGTCGTTACAATCCCGAAGCTGCCCAGGATGCTGGGCAGAGGACCCAGGCCTGGTTCGACCAGTATGTGCGTAACGCCTGAGTTTGCTACTTTTGGCAGTGGGCTGCGTATTCCCTATTGAAAATAGGATTAGCTACCTGACAGTTTGTCTCAAGATTCCTCGTTGGTCGAGTAGGCAGCGATCGTCTGCCATATCGAGACCAAAAGTTGTTGAAAAGAGAGATTTCCTGGGAACTTGTAGTCTCGATACGCCCCTCTGTGGGCATTCGGGGCTACTCGACCACCGGCACTCGATTGAAAAATGAAAGTGTCAGGTCGCTAGAAAACAGATTTGGATAGGAGACTCTAAATGACAACACAAAAGCGACCCCCATTGCGGCGTTCACGCAGCAATCGGATGATTGCAGGCGTCTGTGGCGGCCTGGGAGAATTCTTCGGCATCGGCGCATTCTGGTTCCGCCTCGCCATGGTCCTTGCCCTGATCCCTGGCGGCGTACCGGGCCTGCTGATTTACTTCCTCCTGTGGATCATGGTTCCCAGGGAATAAAAAGGATTCTCAAAACAAGGAGCCGCGTCCTGTAACGCGGCTCCTTTTGTTATTGAGTATCGCAACATTTATCGTAGAACTTCGCCATCGAATTCATGTTGCCATGCAGTCTGGTATGAAAGAGCGATACTACATCCGACTGCTAAGTTGCAGCAACAAATTCCTTCTGCAATACATCGATGTTTGCTGCCCTGAGGAAATTCATGGCATGCTCATCCGTGCGATAGGCAACGCTGTAGACAATGCGTGAAATGCCCGCATTGATCAACACCTTGGTGCAATTAATGCATGGAAGATGCGTCACATAGCAGGTTGCGCCTTTGGTGGAGATACCGTGCAGCGCCGCCTGGATGATGGCATTTGTCTCGGCATGGATGGTGCGGACGCAGTGCCCATCCACCATGAGATGACCGATCTCATCGCAGTGATCCTGCCCAGCGGGTGAGCCGTTGAAGCCTGTTGTCAGGATCCGTTTTTCGAGCACCAGCACACAGCCGACAAAGGCGCGGTCGCAGGTGCTCCGTTCCGATACGGCATAGGCGATCTTCATGAAATAAGAGTCCCAGTCCGGGCGCATGTTGGTTTTCCTCGATGTCAGATCCCGAAAAGCTAAGGAGTGGCAGTCTCTGCCGGTGTGCTGATCACAGGTACAGTTGCCGGTACAACAGTAAGTCCGAGAAGGCGCGCCAATTCAAGCGTATATTGATCGTGCTGCTCACGCGCAACGGCAATACTCTGCTCGAGAGCAACCGTGTCAGCGCCGCCGATAAAGGCAAGCAGGGTGTCGATCACTGTATTCATATGCTGGATCTGACTGGCTTTCAGATTAGTCAGGCAGGTGGGAATTTCTTCATCTTCCGCTTCACGACGGATCCTCTGCAAATCTGCGATCGGGCCGCTGAGTTCTTCGCGCGGCAGATTGGACGCCAGTATGGATGCATCGTCGAACTCGCGCATATGACTGTGCACCTTCTGGACTTCCGCTTCGATCGCTGGCATTGAGCACGCATCGGATGTGGCAGACGGACTTGCAGCCAGATCGGTCGCAGAAGGGACTGCTTCCTGTGTTTGGGTCAACTCGGGAGCGACCGCCGGACCGCAGCCAACAAACAGCAATGCCAGGCCAAAAATTGAAATGAAACGGAGGAGTTCATTCTTCATGTTTGAATTCCCTTTACACAAATTGAGGAACGGCTCATCACCGTTCCTCAATTTTAGCAGACAACTGATTCTGACAGCCAGATGACTGTCCCACCCTGGTCTGTCTGTTTGTCTAATGCTTATGAACCTGTCTTTGCCATGTGGTTATCGGCTTCTGGATGGATGGCAAAGATCTGCAACCCTTCGTCGGAATCTACGTAGATGTATTTCCCGAAGAAGATGCCGTGGAGGCTGCCGTTCCCGGTTTTGGCATTCGCCAGATAGCTGCTCAGGCTGACATTCCTGGATGACATATCAGAGCTCACTCCAGAAGCGAAACTGCCGGCAAACAGGTTGGCGGCGCCGGAACTGCCTGCAGCAGATCCGCTATTTATGACGGTCGTCCCACCGCTCTCGACAGGTGTACTCTCCTCGTTAGGTGTACCACCAGTGCCAGGAGTCCCTCCACTATCAGGAGGATTATTGACAACGGGAGGAGGACAGCTTGCCGGAGTTGCTGGATTGATATCGCCAGCGGTATTATTGTTGAAGATGGCTGGGCTCAAAATCTCAAGTCCCGAGGTGCCAAGATTCAATCCATATTGATCGTTCCCTGAATACAGACCGCCGGAAACGCGCGTGCAGCTGGCTTGTACGGCGACGCCGTCCGTCGCGTTGTCGACCGCAGTAACAGTATCCAGGAAGATATCGCCGCCAGCCTGAATATCCGCGCCGACCGATTGGTTGTTGTTCAGGATCACATTGGAGAGCGATGAATTTCCGGTGCTGACGATTTCCAGGCCCTGACCGACGACACTGGTAGCCAGGGTGGTGCTCGTATCACTAAAGTTGCTGTTCGAGACGGCTACCTCTCCACCGGCGGTCATTTGTCCACCGAAGAGCGTATTATTCACTGCTTCAGTATTATTAATGAAGATGTCGGCCGGGGTATTGATCTGCAGCCCCTGACCATGATAGTTGGTGACCCCACCAATGGTGGTTACACCTCTGTTGTTGTTAAAGAAGCTGTTGTTAATGGAGACCGTGCCATCCACATTGATTTGGGCGCCATACAGGCGATTATCGTTTGCCGTCACGTTATTGAGCGCAACATTCTGGCCACCGGTGATGAACAGCCCCGTGTCGTCGATGAACCTGGGCTCATCTGTGGAGTTATGATTGAAGACGCTGTTTGAAATGGCGATATCGCCACCGGCGTCGAGCAGGGCGCCCCACAGGAAGTTGTCATTTGCCGTGACATTGTCGATGTCGATTGCGTCAGGCGTAATGACCTGCAAGCCGTATCCCAGGAACTGGCGCTGGCCCCGAGGTCCTAGCATCTCCATGGTGGCATTAAAGAAGCTGCTGCCAATCGTCACACGACCGGCCGAGTTGATGGTCGTACCGGCCTGGCGGTTATTATTGGAAATGACATTGAAGAGGGATGTTGCTTCGCCACTTTCAATATCCAGGCCGAAATCCTGCAAACGACCTCTGTCTGGTCGGGGGTTGCCAAAGGTGCTGTTGGCAATGTTAACGTTCCCAGCTGCCCTGATCAGGGCGCCTCTTTGCCGATTGCGCTCAAAACTTGAATTAATCACGTTGACATCACCGCCGGCATGGAGCTCAACTCCATTGTTTGGGGCTACTGTAACGCTGATATTCGATAACCATATATCGCCATCTGTATGGAGGGTCATTCCATCCGTCTGAAACTGTGGATCTGTAACACCAGATAAATTCATACTGATATTACTGATGGTCAGTGAACCGCCCCACGGGTTTGTGCTTGAACCAATGATGATGGAGTAATTGGTAAAAGTGGATGGAGCGGAAGGATCAATGGTGTTGTTGGAAGTATTCCAGCCACCGGTCACGGTGAGGTTTGAATTGCTGATGTTGCTCAAATCGTAAGCTGCAGAGTTAAAGTCGATGACATGATTTGGATCATTGCCCGAATAGGTACCCTGCTGGACATAGATCGTGCCTATTCCCTGGTAGGCTACGTTCCCTGACATGTGTGTCAATAAGTCATCGAAGCTGGTGAAGGATTGCGTACATCCATTTTGCCCAGGGGTTGGCGCCTGCGCGCCCGGGCACCAGATCGGATCGCTTGTGGCGATCGCATCCGCCGCGGCCTCGGTTGCCAGCGGCTGTGCATCACCGTTCGCATCCAGAACCGTCACTGCGGTATTCTCGGGGACCTCAGTCAGGACAGGCTCCGCGGCAACCTCCGCTTCGGCAGGCGCAACCTCTCCTTCTGCGGGAACCGCTGTCTCGGTCGCCTGTGGATCGGTGGCTTCCTCAGTAGATTTCTCGGTCTCGCTGGCTTCCTCAGTGGATGTATCATCGGGTTTGTCAGTGACGGCTGTCGGGGTCTCTTCTGGCGGCGGTCCATCATCCGCGTAAACGGTCAGCGGACTCACTGCACTAAAAACTAAAACTGTTATGATTGCCAATGAAAGGAAAGTTGTTCGAAGTTTAGTTGACATAGATCCTCCTTGAGTTTAAAAGGAGACTAAACGATATGCAATCTTTAGCCCAAATTTCATTATACAGAGTAGCAATTTCAAAGTCAACAAAGAAAAGGTTACAGCGCCCCAGTACCAATGGGGGACAGGTGATTGCAGGTCAAACTGTAATGCCTGTAGCCAGATATGGTCAATGGACCCGGCGCTCAATAAAAACAAAGCCAGGAACAAAACCTGGCTTTGTTTTTATTGCAGGCAAACCTACTTGGTCATCTGGATTAGCGTAGGATCGATCTGTTGGAACATATCGTCAGGATCATAATCCATCACGAAATTCCCGTTGCCAGCCAGAGACACGGTATAGCCAATGATCTCGGATCTGAGAGCAAAAGTGCCGCTGTTGCCGTTTATCTGGATGGGCGAGGAAACCGCAATAATGGAACCGGTCAAACTCTGCTGTGAATTGCCGTTTATCGTCAGCGGCGAGGTGTTTCCATAAGGCAAATAGATCAACAGGCCTTGGTAAGGTCCAAAGGTGGGCGCTTTGAAGTCGATCGTAGGATTGCCATTCCAGCTCACGTCGCCGGTGCTTGCATAGAAGGTAACACCTTCACAGGTATTTGTGCTGTTCCCATTGACGCGGAAGCCCGTGCCGCCGTCGATGTGGACGAGCAGGTTGTTGCACGTGAATGTGCCATTAGTATTAAGCCGAAACTCTCCCGAGGAGATCAGGAAATTTGCATTGAAGGCAATGATATTGGTATTGCCGCTTACGGAAACACCTCCATCGAAACAATGGTTGCCTGGTGCGAAAGTAACGGTCCCATTGGGGATATTGAGGTTCGTGTGATTCCCGGGAGAGTATGTGCGATTTTCTGCATCGTAAACACTGTTTCCGCTGCAGGTGATGGTTGGAGCGAGCACATCAACTCTGGGAGGGTACGGGATTTGAGATGCATCCTGCAAAGGTCCATCCAGGCTGGGGAATCCATTCTGGCAATGCCCACCCACCACTTCGAAGGCAGTATCAACAGAATAGGTACCGGCGCTGCCCGAGGTGGTAAAAGCGCAGTTATGATTTGAATTATCAAAAATACCGCTGTTGATAATATCCAAGTTAAAATTGCCGTGCCCGAATATTGCATCTTCGTCATCCGGGCTCATCGCAGAGAGAGCGGCTCCGTCTCCGACCGGTCCCAATCCACCAGGCTCGGCTCGGGCGATGGCACTCACGATACTCGGCACTTCCGTCCAGCCAAGGACCCGCGCAAATGTGGTCTTGGTCGTCAGGTGGATCACGACCTGGATATACTCCTCCGGATCAGATCCAGCCGGTATCCCCACGCATGGAGGATCGAGATTGGGCTCGGCGCAGTTATTCACTTCAACAATGCTGTTCGTGTGGTCGAAACCATTACTGGCTGCCCGGGCGAGACCGGCAGCTTCGGCGACGGCATCGCCGGTTTCAGGAGGATCGGCTCTTATCTTGCTCAATGCAGCAGCAAGAGCTGCGGTATCGGCAGCATTCTGTCCATGCCGCCTATCGGAAAACACACGGCTTCCATCGATTGCCAGTGCCGTAAAACCGAATAATCCTACAGCAGCCAAAGCAACAAGTATGAGTGCCTGGCCCTTTTCCTGTGATTTTTTGTTCATACTGCAACTCCTTCTATAAATAAAAAGAAGAGGTAACCCACGTTAGATTTATAACTTTATTTTATGCAATTTTTCATTAGAAATGGTTACAGTTATTATATCCAGAAGTACTAGCTTATCCACCGGAGTTTTCATATTTGAAAGGATGGTGTAATGGCTCATTTCAGGGGGATCAGGGCAGCTTAAACCAAAAAGTGGCGCGTGTTTGACGCGCCGCTCTCTTATTATTCATATCTTTGCTATTTCACCAGTGTCAATGATGGATTGACAGGTATTTTATGGTTCTCATCCTCGTTGTAATTGATATAAACCTCCGCAGTACCGTTGGAACCAACAATGTAGCCGATGATCTGGGTGTGCATACCGGAAGGATGACCGTTCCCGCGAATATCCAGGCAGGCGGAAGGTGCCAGAACGGTTCCGTAAAATGTTCCGCCTCCGTTACCCCGCCATTCAATGACTTGTGTATTGTTGGATGTAAAACTTGGGCATGGGGTGCCCAGATAGGGGACAACCATGTAATAGTTTTTAAAATCGCCACCTTGTGAAGGTGTGCCATAAAATCCACCGCCACCCGCGAACTTTAGATCGAAGGTTGTATCGGTGACATACAGAGTGGCATTGTTCAAGACGATATCCTCCTGATCATAGGAATCAAGATCCGAGATGCAGTAGACGCCGTTCGAGAAGGTCGATCCATTGGCTGGTGGGGGAAGGCCCACATCGCCGGGAGTCCCATCGCAGGGATTGGGGGGCATGATGGCAAGTACGTCATCAGGGTATCTGATAGCCTGGGAGGTTTGATTGGCATTCATGCACGTAAAATTGCTGGCAGTTCCAACAGATGTAATACACGAACCCGGATCGAGTTCCACAGACACATCGCCCGGCTCATCGGACTTGGAGTAGGCGCAGCCATTCGAAAAGATCCCACTTCCTTCCACTTTCCAATGTGCAGAATCGCTCGTTCCACTGTCGAAGGAGCAGTCTCCGCCGGTGTTTGGTTTCAATCCGACGATGGCATTCCCATTGAAAAGAGGAGCCCGGTAGAAATCACAGCCTCGTGCTGTTGCCGTCACGAAATTTGTGACTTTACTCCAGCCAATGACACGGGCAAAAGTGGTGTCAACGTAGGATGTGATATCGACCTTAATTTCCTTCCCTGCAACATCTCCCGGGCATATGCCTGAACCTGCGGCGATATCCGTGGTTGTAATTGTGATGTCGCTCAGCGCGCCATCGTCATAGCCATTATCTGTGGCACGGCCTTGTGCAGCGGCATCGATGTCATTGCCTCGAATGTAGGCAAGAGAACCCGCCAGTGCAGCAGTATCTGCTGCGTTCTGGGCATGGCGTTTGTCAGAGAAAACTATGGATCCGTCAATGGCCAGGGCGGCGAATCCAAATAACCCGATTGCCGCCAGTGCGATGAGAATAAGGGCCTGTCCCTTTTCGCCTGCTTTGATGAGCATGTTGTAATCTCCTTGGTGATCGTTGTGCGACACAGACAAGACGCAAGGTTATGATTTAGGGTACAGAAACTCACTTTACAGACTTGAAAAGTGTCATGTCCAGGCTGCATAAATGAATGGTTGGATCAATGGAATCATAAGTACTTGAGGAACGGAAAAAATAGGATTGCTTTAGTGGGATATCATTTCTATGTCCTCCTGCAATGTGTGGATTGAAGGTACTGATCGCTACGCAATAAGAACGAGCCTGGTCACAGAACACCAGACTCGTTTATACAGGAAATGTTTCACTTGTAACGTTGTACGAACATTGCACGAGGTTACAGGTTATGTTTCTTTCATTCCACCGTCACAGATTTTGCCAGGTTCCTCGGCTGGTCCACGTCCAGGCCGCGCAGAGAAGCGATGTGATAGGCAAGCATTTGGAGGGGAAGGACGGTAACGATCGGAGAGAGCATCCAGGGCGCTTCGGGAACCCAGAGGACATGATCCGTCATGGACTGCACCAGCTCATCCCCATCGGTGGCAACCGCGATGACAATGCCGCCGCGCGCCTTTGCCTGCTGCATCTGCGAGATCATCTTCTCATGCCAGGGATCCCTGGGCGCGAGACACAGGACCGGCATGTGCTCGTCGATCAGGGCGATGGGACCATGCTTCATCTCACCGGCCGGGTAAGCCTCGGCATGGACGTAGGAGATCTCCTTTAATTTCAAGGCGCCTTCATAGGCGATCGGCATGTTGATGCCGCGTCCCAGGTACAGGCAATCGCGGACATCCCGCAGCACGCGCGCAACCTCTTCCACCTCGCTCTCGCGGTCCAGGGTCCGGCTCACCAGGTCGGGGATCAGCCTGAGGTCAGAGACGAGCGAGCGGCGGGTTTTCTCATCGATCACACTTCGCAGGTCGGCGAGCAGGATCGCCAGCATGTACAGGTCCACCAGCGGGGCAGTGAAGGCCTTGGTCGAAGCGACGCCGATCTCGGGCCCAGTCTGCATCGAGATGAATCCATCTGAGACACGCATGGCCTGGGACCCGATCGCATTAACGATGCTCCAGATGACTGCACCCTTACGCCGGCCCTCCTCCATGGCTGCGAGTGTATCGGCGGTTTCCCCCGATTGGGAAATGGCAAGCACAATTGTGCGGTCGCTCAGGATCGGATCACTGTAGCGGAACTCGGAACCGATCACCACCTCCACCGGGATGCGGGCGATCTTCTCGATTAGATATTTTCCCACCATGCCGGCATACGCAGCGGTGCCGCAGGCAGTAATGTAGATCCTGTCGATTCTTTTCGCCAGTTCCTCTGTCAGGTTCAGGTCCAGCAAATGGATCTTTCCCTGGTTGAAGTCCACCCGGCCGGCAAGCGTATCCGTCAGCGAGCGTACCTGCTCGTGGATCTCCTTCTGCATGAAGTGACGGTATTCGCTCTTCTCCGCTGCGACCGGGTCCCAGGAGATATGATGCACCTGCGGCTTTACTTTGGCGCCATCCAGCGTCTCGATGGTCATCGTGCTGCGCGTGATTACCGCCATCTGCCGCGATTCCAAAAAGATCACGCTGCGCGTATGATCCATGATGGCAGGCGTATCACTGGCGACAAAGTTTTCACCATCCCCCATCCCCAGGACAACGCCGCCCGCGTTGCCGATGCGCGCCGTTACGATCTTATCCGGTTCATCGGCAGACATCAGCACGACAACATTGGCCCCCTGAATTTGGTTAAATGTTTGGCGCGCCGCCTCTACCAAGCCAACTCCGGTTGCGAGATAATGCTCCACGAGGTGGACGATGGTTTCAGTATCCGTCTCCGTCTGGAACTCTACACCTTCCGCGACCAGCTCGTCCTTCAGCTCGAGAAAGTTTTCCACGATCCCGTTCTGGACGACCACCACTCGTCCCGTCTGCCCCAGGTGGGGATGGGCGTTACGGGCGTTGGGCGCGCCGTGAGTTGCCCAGCGCGTATGACCGATGCCCGGCGCGCCGTTGATGGGGGATTTATAAACAAGGTCGATCAATTGGGATAACTTGCCCGCATCCTTGCGGACCTCAAGCTGGCCGCCGTTTACGACAGCCAGTCCAGCCGAGTCGTAGCCGCGATATTCAAGCCTCTTCAAGCCATTGAGAATAATCGGTGTCGCGTCACGCGGCCCGATATA
>DATFET010000109.1:0-3997 GCA_035250835.1 Anaerolineales bacterium | reverse complement strand
GGACGCCGCGGCGTCCGCACCCCTGTTTTCGGGTACCTTCTAAACGCTTGTGATGTTCTGATTATACGATGAATACAAGCTGAATGATTTGTACACAACAGCGTCAGCCATAACAGAAATACCGGTGCACTTGAAGCTTTTTGTCATTCATTTGTTGTATGAGATAAAAAAATCAGGGATATAATGCCAACACCTGACTCTGGAGAATCCAACGAATGCCGTCTGCAAAAAAGCCTGCCTTTGAACGAAAAACGATCGGCGTGTTCGTATCACAGGTGGGCCGCGCCTGGGGGTCAGAATTTGTTGCCGGCGTCACAGATGCGGCCGAAGCGAACGATGTGAATCTCGTTCATTTCATTGGCGGCTTATTAAGCTCAATTGAATCCCCCGATAACAAACCATCCTTTGGACTCTACGACCTCGCCAAGCCCGAGCAGTTCGACGGCCTGATCCTGACCGCCGACGTTGCCTACGGCATCGATCCGAAGGAATTAAATTTATTTCACGAGCTGTATGTTAACCTGCCCATCGTTACACAGTCTTTGGAATTGCCCGGCGCTCCCATGTTCATTCCTGACAATCTGGAGGGGATGCGGTCTGTGCTGCGTCATCTTATCGAGGAACATGGCTATAAGCGCATCGCGTTTGTGCGTGGGATCAGCGGGCAGCTCGATGCCGAACAGCGCCTTCAGGGATACAGAGAGGAGCTCAAGGCGCATGACCTGCCCTTCGATGAAAACCTGGTTGTGGAGGGTGACTACACAGCCGAGAGTGGACGGGCGGCGATCAGGACGTTACTGGATGACCGCTCCCTCCGTTTTCAGGCGATCGTCGCGGCGAATGACCGTATGGCGTTCGGCGCGCTGGAGGCGCTCCAGCAGCGCGGCGTTCGCGTCCCGGACGATGTGGCCGTCACCGGTTTCGACGACCTGCGCGAAGCCCAGGCGATCGGCGTCCCGCTGACGACCGTGCGCCAGTCCTTCTACACCGCCGGCAAACAGGCGCTCGAGACCCTGATCAAATGCACACAGGGCGACACCGTCCCGAAGACAACGGTCACTCCCACACAGCTGCTCATCCGCTGGTCGTGCGGCTGCCTGCCCGAGAACGTCCGTCAGGCTGCCGTCGCGCCGCGCGATGTCGCCAAGACCGGCAAGCTGGAAAACAAACGCGAAGCCGCCCTGCGAGCCCTGCTCAACTCGGCTGGCATTACCGAACAGGATTCCGCCCTGCCCCAGTTCAAGGATGCGTTTGGGCGCGCCTGGGATGCCTTTCTTCTTGCGCTGGGTGAGAAGATTACCAGCGATGAGTTCCTCAAGACAGTCAATGCCATGATTGAGCTCATGCAGAAACACAACCTGGCGACGACTGTATGGCACAGCGTCATTTCTATGATGCGCCGCTATGCACTGGGCGGAATCACCAGTCATACCCTCATGTTGAAAGCGGAGAATTTATTCCAGCAGGCGCGTTTGCTGGCGGGTGAGCTTTCCCAGCGCACACAGGCCTATCGGCGGCTTGTCCTCGAGCAGCAGGAAAGCATCCTCCAGGGATTCAGCTTCTCAATGGCTCCAGCCATGACTTTGAATGAGATCGGCAATGTCATTTCAGAGCATTTCCCTCACATGGGCATCGAGCGCTGGTATGTCATGTATTACGGTGACGTCAAGACGCCGCAACCGGTTTCGTCACCGCTCCCCGAAAATTACAACCTGCTGTTCCAGTACGAGGCCTCAAAATTTGAAATCCCAGTAAAACGCGCCTCCAAAGGGACCGGTCAGCTCATTCCACGCGGTAAGACCCCGCAGGATCATCGCTACACTGCGGTTGTCATGCCGTTGTCTCTCGCCAGGAACCGCTTCGGCTTTATGTGGGTGGAGATGGGTCCGCGCGATTGGGAAGTGTACGTCCGCATCCGCAACCTGGTGAGCAGCGCCCTGCTTCGGACCATGCTGGTCCAGCAGCGGGAACAGGCCCAGCAGGAAGTGGAGCGCCTATTGGCCGAGGTGCGCGACCGTGCGGCAGAGCTGGACATTGCCAAGGAATGGGCGGAAAGGACAGCCGCGGAGAATGCGAAACTGTACTCGGGCGAACTTACACGTCGCGCTGCAGCCGAGGCGCTCGCCCGGTCCTCGCGCCAGCTCTCCTCCCTCTCCTCAGTAGATGAGGTCCCGCAGCAGATCGTGGCACAGTTGTCACAGGTGGTGCGTAACGATCGCTGCGCGCTTTTCCTCGAAGATATAAATGGATATCCGACCCTGCTCGCACACAGAGGCTTCCCACAATACGTCCCCATTGAAAAATTGAAGTACAGCACGCGCGGTGGAAATATCTATCACACCCTTTCAAAACAATCGGAACCGGTCGTCGTCGGCGATGTGAACGCCATGGAGAACTGGAAACAGCCGGATTGGCTGCCGATAGATCGGTCGTGGCTGGGGGTTCCCCTGTTTTCGAAGCAGAGGGTCAACGGCATGTTGACCCTCTGCCGCAGTGCGCCTGCTTCGTTCAACCAGGATGATGTCCTGCTCGCCAGCACATTCGCCATACAGGCATCCATTGCGTTGGAGAATGCGCGCCTGTACGATGACCTGAACCGTTTCAACCAGATGATGGAACGCATGGTCGAACAGCGTGTGGACGAGCTGAGCAACGCTCATAATACACTCCAGAAACTCGACAAGAACAAGAGCGACTTCATCCAGGTCGCAGCACATGAGCTGCGCACGCCGTTGACCGTCATTAAAGGATATGTAGGAATGTTGAAAGGCTCGCCTGCCATACAGAACGATCCCATGCTGAGGCAGGCAATGGAAGGCGTGATACAGGGCACAGACCGCCTGCACCAGATCGTCAACAGCATGCTGGATGTGGCGCGGCTCGAGAACCAGGTCCTCAGTCCGCATTTCGAATCACTGGCGCTCGCTCCATTGCTGCGCCTGATCCACAAGGAATACGTGAGCGACCTGGCCATACGAAATATCACATTTGATCTTGATCCCGAAATCAATTCCATGCCACCCATTCAGGCAGATTCTGACCTGTTGAAGAAAGCCCTCGACAATGTGATCGTCAACGCGGTCAAGTTCACTCCGGATGGCGGCTCGATCGCCGTCAGCGCCCGGCAGCTGGAGGTCAACGGCACCGGAAATTATTGCGAAATCCGCGTGAGTGACAGCGGCATTGGCATCGATCCTGCCAACCACAAGATCGTCTTCGAAAAGCTATACCAGCTTGGCAAGGTGGAGCTTCACTCGTCGGGCCGCACCAAATTCAAAGGCGGCGGACCGGGTCTCGGTCTTGCGATCGCAGCCGGGATTGTCAAAGCTCACAGGGGGAAAATCTGGGTCGAAAGCTCTGGCTATGATGAAGAGAAACTGCCGGGCAGTACGTTCTTTATCCAAATCCCCCTGGCGAAGTAGAAGCAGGCAGACAAGTAGACAGGTATACACATCCAACGTGCATACCTGTCTACTTTTTACTTGTCTACTTATACCCCTCAATCCTCCGTTCTGATCGCTACGCTGTTCCTGTCAAAATAACTCGTCAGTTGCCGGCGGACCGGCGCGAGCAGGCCAATGTTTGCCAGCATGAATAGTGAAAATGCTGCCATGCCTGTAAAAAAGATCAGGTCATAGAATAGATAAGCCGGATTGGCATCCGGAGTGAATACGTAGCGAAAAACGATTAATCCCAATTGGATCAGATTGATGATCAGTATCGGGATGGAAAGTGGGCGCAGGTTGTGATCTTCCAGGATGAGATGCAGGCCGATCAGCGCGGCTCCTGCAGATGCCATGATCGCAACATAGGCGATGAACCGGAAGAAATCATATTCCTGGTTGTAGAGTCGCTGCAGGATCAGCAAATACAGGGTACAAATCCCGATCAGATAGCCCCAAATGAAGAGATGGATGATGAACGGCAGAACGAGATTTCCGTACACGCGAATCGCCAGCATGGCGGTCAGCCAACCGACCAGATAGGCAAGCCCAAC
>DATFET010000067.1:0-3248 GCA_035250835.1 Anaerolineales bacterium | reverse complement strand
GTGCGAGCGTGCGAACGCACGCTCGCACCCTAAATCTGGCCTCATACACGGCAACGGCTTGAGAACCCTTTATGATTGAGTCTTCGATACCATGACCCACGATTCGCTGCCTGCCATCCGTTTTGAAGGAGTCAGCCGCTATTTTGGGGAAGTGAAAGCAGTCGACCAGGTCGATCTCGAGATCCGCGACGGCGAGTTCTTCTCGATGCTCGGTCCTTCGGGCTCAGGCAAGACCACCTGTCTGCGTATGATCGCCGGCTTCGACAAGCCGACTGCCGGGCGCATCCACTTATACGGACAGGACGTTTCTGACCTGCCGCCCTTTGCGCGGGATGTCAACACGGTCTTTCAGGATTTCGCCCTGTTCCCGCACATGACCGTGGACGATAACATCGCCTACGGCTTGATGATCAAAGGCGTTCAGAAAAAGGAACGCTACCAGCGGGTGGATGAAATGCTCGATCTCGTACGCCTGCCCGGCCTCGGCCACCGAAAGCCGTCCCAGCTCTCCGGCGGACAGCGCCAGCGCGTCGCCCTGGCCCGCGCCCTGATCAACCACCCCAAGGTCCTGCTGCTCGACGAGCCGCTCGGCGCCCTTGACCTGAAGCTCCGTCAGCAGATGCAGGTCGAGCTCAAGTCCATCCAGCAGCGGGTGGGCATCACCTTCATCTTCGTCACCCACGACCAGGAGGAAGCCCTGACAATGAGCGATCGCATCGCGGTCTTCAACGAGGGACACATCGTCCAGGTGGGCTCTCCCGCCGAGATCTATGAAAGACCCGCCTCGCCGTTCGTGGCGGGATTTGTCGGCACTTCCAATTTGATCAGCGGCGACATGGCGCGGCAGATCACGGGCTCTGAGCAAATGTTCTCGGTCCGCCCGGAAAAGATCCGGTTTGGCAGCCTGGAGGTGGAGCCCGATCGGGAGTTGTACTGCGTGGACGGCGTGATACGGGACGTCATCTACCTGGGACTGTTCACCCGTTACCTGATCGAGATCGACGGCGGGCTGGACCTGGTGGTTGTGGAGCAGAACCTGAAGACCACCTCGATGGATGTGCTCTCTGCCCGAGGACAGAAGGTCCGTTTGCTCTGGCACAAAGACCACATCAACCGCGTGGGAGGCTGAGATGCTGACGCGCCTATCCACCTATCTTCACCGCCATCCGGGCCTGGTGCTGGCTCTCCTGCTCGGACCGCCCCTGCTGTACATGCTGGTCGTGTACCTGGGCTCACTGAGTATGCTGCTGGTCAACAGCTTCTACTACCTGGAGGAATTCACCGGACTGATCGTCCGTGAATTTACCCTGCAGACATACGCCCAGCTCTTTACACCTGCCAACCGTGAGATCTTTTTCCGCACGGTTGCGATGGCCGCGGCTGTCACCGTCGCCGACGCGTTGATCGCCTTCCCGCTCGCCTATTACACTGCAAAATTCGCCTCACCCCGCTGGAAGACCTGGCTGATCATCGCGGTGACGATTCCCCTCTGGTCCAGTTACCTGGTGCGGGTCTACGCCTGGAAGCTGATCCTGGCCAAGGAGGGCATCCTGTCCTGGTTCATCAACCTGCTTCAACTGGATGGCGCCCTCAACTGGCTGTTGAGCGTCGAGGCCATCGGCGGCTCCTCGCTGGCGCTCTCGCCCATCGGAATGTTTATTGTATTCACCTACATCTGGCTGCCGTACATGATCATCCCGATCCAGACCGCACTGGAGCGCGTCCCGAATTCACTGGTGGAAGCCGCCGGCGACCTGGGTGCAAAGCCGATGAAAGCATTCAGCACCGTCATCCTGCCTCTTGCGTTCCCCGGCGTGGTGGCTGGATCCATCTTTACCTTTTCGTTGACGCTGGGCGATTTCATCGTTCCACTGTCACTCGGGAACTCCAAATTCTTCATCGGGCAGGCAGTCTATTCCTATCAGGGTACCGCTGGGAACATTCCGCTTGCCGCCGCCATGACAATGGGTCCGATCGTGATCATGATCGCCTATCTGTTGATTGCCCGCAGGATGGGAGCCTTTGATGCGCTCTAACACCTCCTCCGCACCGAAGGCCTCCTGGGGATTGAAGGTCGCCGCAGCGGGCGCGCTGCTGTTCCTGCACATCCCCATCCTGATCATTTTTCTGTATACACTGACTCCTGACGAAACAACATACACCTTCCCACTGCCGGGCATCACATTCCAATGGTTTGGCGCGGCCCTTCGGCGCGCGGACTTATGGCGGGCACTGACTCTCTCGCTCCAGATCGCCGCAGTGGCTACTGTTGCCGCGCTCATCCTGGGGACGCTCGCTGCCGGGGCTGTGTATCGCAGCCGCTTCTTCGGCAGGGAAGCCATTTCGTTCCTCCTGATCCTGCCCATTGCACTGCCGGGTATCGTGACCGGGATCGCCCTGCGGACTGCGATCGGCGGGTGGGATATCCCTTTTTCCTTCTGGACGATCGTCATCGGGCACGCGACCTTCTGTGTGGTCGTCGTGTATAACAACGTGCTGGCGCGCTTCCGCCGCATGCAGGGATCGCAGATCGAAGCCTCCATGGACCTGGGTGCCAACTCGTTCCAGACCTTCCGCCATGTCGTCTTCCCGAACATCGCCACCGCGCTCCTGGCGGGCGGCATGCTGGCGTTCGCCCTGTCCTTCGACGAAGTGATCGTGACCACGTTCACTGCGGGCCAGGAGACTACGCTTCCCATCTGGATCTTCAGCCAGCTCACCCGTCCGCGCGACCGGCCCGTGACTAATGTCGCGGCGATGTTCGTTATGCTGATCACCTTTCTTCCCATCCTGTTCGCGCAAAGATTATCTGCATCGAGCTCGGATACGGAAGGCTCCGCAAATCCTTCATA
This sequence comes from Anaerolineales bacterium, assembly GCA_035250835.1. Taxonomy (GTDB): domain Bacteria; phylum Chloroflexota; class Anaerolineae; order Anaerolineales; family Villigracilaceae; genus Defluviilinea. Next base: position 396 of record DATFET010000067.1, on the reverse strand, counting down.
AAATTCTTATCTGAAAAGATTGACATCACGGGCTTACCCGTTACAATTGCACCCAACTCTAACAAGGAGAATCCTATTGCGATGATCGCACGAGTGTGTGTGAATGAAGAAATACTTGTGCCCACTTTTTAGAATACGCCACGAATAAAATCTGGCTTCCGCCGTCCGCCAACTTAGACTTGGTGAGACGGCGGGACTGCTTAAGGCATTTGCAGTCAACACAGTGGTTCAGAGCTGTTGTGCATTGGCTGTTTTTGTTTGCAACGATAATGAAGACTTCGGAAGTCTTTCTCATAGATACTCACGTTGCTAATCCTCTGAAAAGACTTCCGAAGTCTATATTTGTGTCGTCGCTTTGGCGCTGGACGCCAAAGATCATCCTGGGCAATATGCCTT
>DATFET010000065.1:0-7358 GCA_035250835.1 Anaerolineales bacterium | reverse complement strand
CTTTACGAAATACAATGTAAGGGTGCGTTTCTATGGTGATTACCGGGATATTTTGACAGGCACACCCTATGAGTATGCCTTGAAATCCATTTACGAATTGACCGAGACGACACGCCACAATTCACATGTTCAGTTGTTCTTCGGCGTCTTTGCAGATGAGTCGCTCGAAACGATCGCGCGTCTGTCTGTGGAACATTATCTCGCGCAGGGTGCTGTGCCCGATAAGCAGTCGCTCATCCGAAAATATTATGGGGCAGATCTGCCTCCTGTCAGCATATTCATCGGTTTCGATAAATTCAGCGCTTTCGACATGCCATTGTTGTCTAATGGTGCGGAGGATCTTTACTTTACGATCAGCCCTTCCCCATACATGACGGAATGTCAATTGCGGACGATCCTGCATGACCATATTTATCTCCGCCGCACGCCTGAGCCGGATTACACAAAACTTTCCCCTTCTGAGCTGGACTGGTTGAGGGAGTACTATCGGGCGAATCAAGACCGAGCTCTCGGCACCGGCAGGCTGAAATTCGATCTGTGGCTCCCACAAACAACGGACGAGGAAGATGGCGGATCTGATTTCTAAGTTGATCGATGAGCTGGGTCCAGGTCACATGGGCAGCACAGCCTATGATACCGCCTGGACGGCGCGGCTGGGCGAGATCGACTGGGATTTGAGCAATTGTTCCCTGGCCTGGCTGGCAGAGCATCAACTGCCGGATGGCTCATGGGGCGCGTCCGCACCGATGTATTATCATGACCGTGTTCTTTGCACGCTGGCTGCCATGATCGCGCTCTCGTATCGCGGCCGGCGAGGTCATGACAAAATACAGATCGAGAATGGCAAACTCGCCCTCGAGCGCATCGTCAGCGGGGCCACGCTGGGACTCCAGGCCGATCCAAACGGAGCCACTGTCGGCTTCGAAATGATCGCCCCAACTCTGGCAGCAGAGGCGGAGAAGTTGGGGATCATCAAGAGGCAGGGTGACCGAATTCTGGGTCGTCTTTCCAAACAGCGCGCAAAGAAACTTGCCTTCCTCAAAAATAATATGATCAGCCGGCACGTGACCCTCGCATTTTCCGCTGAGATGGCTGGTACAGATGGCAAACACATGCTGGATATCGAGAACCTGCAGGAGGACAATGGCTCCGTCGGGTTAAGCCCGTCGGCAACCGCCTATTTCGCCACGTACGTCAAAAGAGGCGACAAGCCTTCCCTGCAATACCTGAGAAATATTGCCGACCCGGACGGCGGCATGCCCAACGTGGCGCCTTTCGATGTCTTTGAAATTGCCTGGTCCCTGTGGAATTTGAGCTTGAATCCCGACTTGGTGTTGACAGAAAAACTGAAGCCTCATATCGAATTTCTCTCTAAGGCCTGGGAACCGAGGCGCGGCGTGAGTTTTGCCATAGGCTACACTGTGAAGGACAGCGACGATACGGTCATCACCTATAGTACCCTGTTACGCTTTGGGATCGAAAAAGACCTGGCAAGCGTGCTGGCATATGAGGAAAAGGATCATTTCCGCTGTTTCGACCTCGAGGTCAACCCATCCATCAGTGCCAACATCCACATTCTGGATGCCCTAAAGCAAGCCGGGTTGAGTCGCAAAATCCTGTCCATCCAAAAGATCCTTACCTTTCTCCGCAAGGCAAAAGGGGGAAATTCATACTGGGTGGATAAATGGCATGCATCCGCTTATTACCCGACTGCCCATGCAGTTATGGCTTGTGCAGGGTTCGAGGATGAGCTTGTGGCCGATTCTGTGGACTGGATCCTCAAAACACAAAACAAGAATGGCTCATGGGGCACTTATATCCCGACAGCCGAAGAAACTGCTTACGCACTGCTGGCTCTGTGGGTCTGGAATGAGAAGGTTGCCAAAATACCAAAGTCTGTTTTCAGGAACGGAGCGCGCTGGCTGAACGAACATCTCGATCAGCCCTATCCCCCTCTCTGGATCGGCAAATGTCTTTATAACCCGCGCCTGGTCATCCGTTCAGCCGTCATCAGTGCTTTGGCGCTCACCCAGTGAACACCATGAAAACCTATATCGAACACCTCCTGGATGTTCCCTCCTCCGATCCGGACGATGCTCGTCGCAGAAGATTATTGAATATCCTGCTGCTTGGGATCGTGTTTGCGGCTTTATTGGGGTTGATCGCGATCGTGATTAGCTACTTCTCTCAAGGCCTCCTCACTGCCGATCAGGAAACGCTGTTATACGGGATTGTAATTCTCACTTTAGGTTTTTACGGCATATATCAGGTAAACCGCCGGTTTTCTGGCCGATGGGCAGCGCTGCTCTTCCTGCTCCTGCTTACAGTGATCTTCATCTTCTCAGATTCACCTGAAGAACTCGTTGACGGCCGATCCCTGTTTCTCTTTACAATCCCTATTGCAATATCCAGTTTAATTCTTGCTCCTCAGGCCAGTTTTTTGTTTGCCGGGATCAGCAGTGTAATTATCGGCTTGCTCGCGACCTCGATCGGCCTCACGATCAACGTATTTGTCGTTTCAGGATTTTTTATCCTGGCCCTTGCCTCATGGCTGTCGGCGCGCAGCCTCGAGCAGGCTTTGGAGGATCTGCGCGCCATCAACGCCAACCTCGACCAGGTTGTCCATGAGCGCACCCAGGCCCTGGCCGAGTCTCTGGAGCGCGAGCGCATCGAAGCGGGACGAAGTCAGGCTATCCTGAACTCCATTGCCGACGGTGTGATCGTCTTCGACCGCAAGTGGAACGCAACGCTGGCAAACCCTGCCGTTCGTGGAATGCTGGAATTTCCGAGTGAACTGATCATAAACAAGAACTTTAGGGAGCTGATCGAACACCCCAGGCTTCAGCCGAATAGTCGCAGACTTCTCTATGCCATGATGGAGCATGACACCCAGCCCATCGGCTTCCGAATCGAATGGGCAGGAAAAACTCTGTCGGTCAGCGCGGCGCAAGTCTACAACCGATCCGAAAATATCGGTACTGTGACAGTGTTCCGCGATTTCACACGTGAAGCAGAGGTCGAAAAACTCAAGAGCACCTTTGTTGCCATCGTGTCACATGAATTGCGCACACCGTTGAATGCCATCCTGGGATATGCCGAAATGTTCAAGGAGGCCATCTATGGTCCCATGAATGAGAAGCAGGTCAACATGGCAGACCGCATTATGAAGAATACCCAGCGTCTGCTCGGCTTGATCAATGACCTGCTCAACCAGGCGCAGATGGAAGCCGGAAAACTGACCATCGAAATGGCTCCATTCCGACCGGGCGAGCTCCTTGAGAATCTTCATAACACGATGGACAAAGCCGCATCCGACAAAGGCTTGAGACTGACCAGCGAAACTGATGATAATCTGCCTGAAATTTTGGATGGCGATCTATCTCGTCTACAGCAAATCCTGGTCAACCTTGTGAATAATTCCATCAAGTTCACGGATCGCGGCTCCATTCACGTAAAACTGTTCTATCCATATGAAACAAAATGGGGCATCGAAGTTTCAGATACAGGACGGGGAATTCCCGAATCGGAACTTCCTTACATCTACGATACGTTCCGCCAGGTGGAGGGGACGGCCACCCGCGTGCACGGCGGATTTGGATTAGGCCTGTCCATTGTCAAGCAGTTGGTTACCCTGATGAATGGAGAGATCAAAGTACGAAGCAAAATCGAGCAAGGGACGACGTTTATCATCACCCTGCCTTTGGTAATTTCTGAAACCGTAAACAGGATCGGAGAATAATAATGAGTACCCTGGCATTGATCATCGAAGACGATGAGGATCTTGCAAGCATTTTTGCTGAGGCGTTACGCGGCGTGGGCTTTGCGGTGGAGCACGTTACCGATGGCAGTCTGGCACAGGAAAGATTGATCCATGGGGAGTCACCTTTTCTGATCCTTCTGGACATGCATATCCCGCACGTTTCCGGGGGCGACCTGCTGACGAATATTATCAAGAAGCAGGAGCATCTCGCCAAGACGATGGTCATAATCACAACTGCGGATGCGCGCATGGGTGAAACCTACGGTGAGATGGCAGACTTTGTCCTGATCAAACCCATCTCCTTCGTGCAGCTGCGCGACCTGACCAGCCGGCTCAAGCCAAAAGAGGGATAAAAATTGAGCAGCATCAGGGAATGCTGGTCAGCATCCAGGGCATACCGCCTCCTGCTCATTGCAGCCATCCTTTACACCCTACTGCGCCTTGCAATCCAGATTTACTTCTTTGACGATGCATTCAGGCCGGAAGCGGTTGCAGAAGGGGTGCAGGTATCCGCCGATTTGCAGCAATCCTACATCGCGTCAGCAGAGCGTTTTCGCGCACGTGAAGATTTATACCTGACAGGCTCCCTGGAACATGTGGAGGCTCATTACCTGTATTCACCGGCCTTCGCGTTCTTTTTTGGTCCCATCCTACTCCTGCCTTTGCAGATCCTTCTCCCCCTGATGGTGATCGTCCACATCGCAGTGTATGTCCTGTTGTATCTCGTCTGGGATCGGATCTTTCAAAAAAATGGACTGAATTCCATCTCCAGACAGTGGGCTTATCTTTTACCCGTGTTTCTTGTTTTCTCCCCTTTTTGGGACGACCTGTCCTATATGAACACGTATATGATCATCGCGTTGTTCGCGTCTCTGTTGATTGGCACAATATTGCGGGAGAATCTGATCTGGTCTATAGTCTGGCTGGGAGTTTTCATCCTGCCCATTAAGCCGCACTGGGCATTCGCCCTTGCGATTCCCCTGCTTTTAGGAAGGTATCGCTTCTTCTTCAAACTGCTTGCTGGTTCGATGATTGCTTATCTTGTTGTCGCGGGATTTACGGTCCTGGCCGGCGGCGTGGACTATGGCTTACAGCAATACCAGGGCTACTTCGCATTTCTCGCCCGCCTCTCGCGCGACTATCCCTGGTGGGGACCCGACAAACCTTTCCTGGGTTACAACCACTCTGTTTTACAAATCGTCCTGTATATGCTGGGAGTGTCCACAGCAAATATGCGCATCGCTGAAATATTAAAAATATTGCTGCTCCTGCCGCTTGGATGGGTCAGCCTGAAATTCATTCGCCATCCTATTAATAAGCCAGGACATGAAATCCCCGAGATTACGCTCGCACTGGCATTCGTACTTTATCTGGGAGCATTCATCTGGCTGGATATGGTCTGGGAGCTGTCGCTGGGATTGGTCATTTTTGCATATTTGCTTGCAACAACCCGACAAAAATGGATCAGAGCTGTTCTATGGATCCTATTTGCGCCCTACGCGCTGCTCGATATCTGGCGGCTGGTCAGCTACATGGCGCTCGGAGAGGATGTTCTTTATGAAGGCGCATACGTGCTGACCGATCCACTCACCTATGTGCCGTGGATCATGATGGTCATACTGGTTTTCTATGCATTATTGCTACGAAAGTTAAATCGCTTTTCACTCCAAACCTCGTAAAAAAATCCCGCAGAGCGGAACAGTCTGCGGGATTTTCAACTCATTAATCGTAGTAATACTGTGAGCAGGAAAATTCCTCTCCGCCGGGGGATTCAACGCTGACAGTCGAATCTTCAGCGTTGATTTTGTACGTATCCAAATCGTCACTTACTTCCTCGAATGCCAGGTCAGCAAAATAACGCGAGAAGTGGAAGGATTGCCACGGAAGTTCGCCCTCTTCCTGATTGCGCGTATAGTGGATGCAAGCCAGGGACGCGCCTACTTCCTCTCTGACCGTATCCGGCAGGGAGGTATCCTGATAAGCATTCACCAACGAAGGGACAGCGTCACCCGAAAGGCCTAAAAAATATTGCGCATCCAGGGCAATGCCATCCCCAGATGTCGCGTTTTCCTCCAGCCTGTCAATCTCACGCTGGATATTGCGTTCCACGATGAATGAATCCACATTCAACAAGCCAAGCGAGACGATGAATCCCAGAGCGGCAAACAGCATGGCAAGCCCTATGGCATGCTCACGACGGGTCAGCTCGAGTGCAACCACAACGACAAGCAAGAGGCCAAGCCAAATCATAAAGACGTGGGTGTAGGTGCGCAGGCGGGAAAAACCATAGGCCGTTTCATACAATACCAGCCGTTGATATGCCGAGATGAGCATGACGATCACCAGTCCTACCAGCGCAATGCCGAGGCTCGAAAAAATACGTCTCTGAAATTCATTCTCGCGGCGAGTGATCGCGCCCAGACCGAGCAGGAGCAGCAGGCTGAAAAAGGCAACCGTGACCAGCTCGCCAAACCCTTTGCGTGCATATTCGGAGAACGTATACCCATCGATATTTATATTTGCCTGCCCGCCAAAGAAATACTGGAACTGAATGATGACAAACGCAATGAACAGGGCGAGGACGCTTCCCAGTACAATGGCTGATTCTGTAAAGCCCAGGAAGGGTGCGATCCAGGCCTTTTCCTCCACCACTTCATCTGATTTTTGAGCGGCATGCAGATAGGTTCCGGCTAATGCATAGGCAATGACAAGAATGTAAACAAGCCTGAAAATATATTCTGGCAGATTTTCGATGTTGAGCAAATCAATGAAACCTTCAATACGGTTGGCAAAGATTGGGTCGGCTGACGAGAGCAGGGAGGCAAAAATTGCGATGACCGGAAGTGCGATCACGATCCCGCGCACGATTGACCAGATATGAGTGCTCTTCCTGTGGGTCTGATCGTTGGATGACGGATCTCGTCGAGTCTCGGAGATGAGTCCAATCGGACGAGCGATCATACTTGCGAACAGGCGCAAGTATCCAATGATGTAATCCAACAGCGTATAACGTGACCATTGACCGTTGAGGTACGTCAAGGCAAGGACGCCCATTAGGAATACGGTCATGCAAATGGACAGGAAGGCTGTCATCGGCTCGAGGCGGAGAAAGGTCATAGCCGCCAGGAACGCGATCGGAAACAGCAGCAAGCCCGAGACCCGCGCGAGGCGAAGCCCATCCAATCGAAGCAGGAAAATTCCGCTAGCGAGACAGAGCGCGACAAAGACGGCGAAGTTGACCCCGAGGGGCTTTTTCCAGAAAAGAAAATCGAACAGCCATCCGAGCAGGATGACCGTTCCCCAGAAACGGTTTGGATTGGCTTTCATGTAGTCCTCCATGGCAGTTTTGTCGGAGCATAACCGTTCCCGGCTTGCGGAGGCTCTCAAAAGGTATCACTTTTTCACAGGATTCAGGCAAGGTTACAGATTTATAAGAATTAATATCCTGCCATTGACATCCGAAATGAAATATGACATACTTTTAGTATTATTCGGGGGCAAGCAAATTGAATCGCCATCCTATAGAAAGGAGGAGGTGATGTCTCAAATGGATAGTAGCAATAAACCCAGCGCTGTGGCATCCCTCCTCAAGTAGGTC